>NZ_JBQEOL010000002.1:0-119575 GCF_052044895.1 Acinetobacter sp. 22323
GTTATCTACTACATATAAATAATAATATACAAAGTAAACAAAGAATGATTTACTATTAATAATATACATTGTAGAATTTATATCTAAACATATATACATAGTAGATTCTACTTAATGAAAGTGCAGAAAATACGAATTAATAATCAAACAGAAGACTTTTGGATTGTCATTGGTGATGATCACTTAGCTATACCATCAATTGATCTTTATTTAAGGTATTTAAGTTCTGTTAGAAAATCTCCAAACACTATTCGTTCTTACGCTTATCATCTTAAAGAATTTTGGTTATTTCTATCTTTAAAGAACTATAGTTGGAATCAGATTGGTTTAATTGAGCTATCAGAGTTCATCAACTTTCTAAAACTAGGAACTATAGATGCAAGTAATATTATTCCTTTTTCTTCAAGTGTTTCTCTGCGTTCAGAAAAAACAATAAATACAATAATTACTGCGATTACAGCTTTCTATGATTATCACTCAAAACTAGATAGCACTCTTGTTTTAAATGATAAGAGATCAACTAAATCTAATAGTAAAAATTACAAACCGTTTCTACATCATATTAGTAAAGCAAGCTCCACAAAACATAGCATTCTTAAAATTAAAGAGCCTAAACGAATACCTAAAACATTAACATTTGAACAAGTGCAAAAAATCCTAGATTCATGTTCTAACCGCAGAGATAAGTTGATTGTAGCCCTACTCTATGAAACAGGTATGCGTATAGGCGAGTGTCTTGGTTTAAGGCATGAAGATATTAAAAGTTGGGATAGCGAGATTCATATAGTTCATCGTAATAACAATACAAATAACGCAAGAGCAAAAAGCCAAGAAACTAGGGTTATTGACGTTAGTGATGAACTCATAAGACGCTACACTGATTATGTAGTACATGATTTTGACGATATTGATTCTGATTATGTTTTTGTGAATATATGGGGCGAAAATAAAGGGCATCCGTTAAGTTACAGCACTATTTACACTAAATTCAGTCGCTTATCCAAAGCCCTAAAACTTCCATTCAGCCCTCATATTTTTAGACATACACATGCCACAGAGTTACTGAGAAGTGGTTGGGATGCTTCATACGTTCAAAAGCGTTTAGGGCATAAAGATATTCAAACCACGATTAATATTTACGCTCATTTGAATGATCAAGACCTAAAAGTGGCATTCCAAAACTTTCAAAAAGGTAAATTAAAATGAATACGAATTATGCTGAAAAAGTATTTACCGATAATGGGTCTACAACTAAATCTATAAACGTAAAACAGCAAGCAATAGAAGCCATTGATAGAATAATTAATGGGAATCCTATTGTTATTAGTAAGAAAGGAAAATTAATATTCAAAAATATTGCCAAAGAAGCGAGAGTTTCACCTACTGAGTTACATAGGGATTTTAGGGATGTGATGCTTTATGTCAGCTCATTAAAAGACTCAAAGAATGAAAGTATAACCATTCATGCTAGTCTTGTTAGAAAACGCTGTATGGAGGCAATAGAGCGTTTTAAAACAGGAGAAACAAGGAATGTTAATAAAAACGCTAAAGTAACTGTAGCATCTGTAGCTAAAGAAGCAGATGTTTCTGATTCGTACTTGTATGCATATTTCCCTGACATTCTTAACAAAATAAATGAGCTTCAAGGTGAATATGCTAGGTATGGTAATAAAGAAAAGCACGATAAGCTATTAAAAGCTTTAACCATATTGTTGTCTAAAAATGAGGTAATTACTGTAAAAAAAGTCTGTAGGGAAGCAGGGTTTTCTGAAACCTTTGACATGATGGTTAGGAAAAGTTATCCAGACGCTCATAATCAGATATTGATTGAAATTGAAAAGCAAAAAACTTCAAGGCACACCCAAGATCGCTTGATACTTTTGGAAGCCTTAGAAAGACTTAAAAATGGAAATCCAAAGAATACACCACCTATTCCTAATGGTGGATATATCAGTGTAAGAAAATTAATGAACGAATCAGGAATTGGTGAAGGTGTTATTAAAAAGAATCATCCTGATATTTATCAAGAGTGTCTGAAAAAAATTACTATAAAAACCGAAGATGTTTGGTTGGTTAAAAGTGATTTTGATGCTGTATCTAAAGGAGATACAGAAACACATAAACTGAACTTTAGCAACATTCACTTTGATTGGTTAATAAGTTCGGCTAAGGCATTTATTAAGGCTGTATTTTCAACTAGATCAAAAAGCACATTAAAGACAAATATTGATGCTATTACATTTTTCAGCAGAGCACTTTACTCTATAAACCCTGAATGCGAAGCGCATGAAGTTACTAGATCAGAAATGCAAAAAGTCTTTTTTGAATGGTCTAAATCTGAATTAAAATCTTCAACGATTAAAAGAAGATTAGCATCTTTAAGACAGTATTTTGAATGGTGTGAGGATACAAATTTTATTAAATTTGGGGCAACTAAACTAATTAGGGATACGGATTATCCAAGCCTGCCTAAATCAATACCAAAATTCATTCCCGAAAATGTAATGAGTCAATTAAATCAGCATATTGATAAATTAAATCCTGATGTGATGAGGTTTTTTCTTGTACTACAAGAGGTTGGGATGAGAATTAGTGAGTGCTGTAGTTTAATGTTTAATTGTATTTCTCCTGATGAAAATGGGGATTACTTTCTTAAATATTATCAATTTAAAATGAAAAAAGATCATATCGTTCCAATTTCAGCAGAGTTAGTTTCCGTAATCAGGGAACAACAAAAAGCTATGATTGCAGAGTTTGGTCAAGCTCCTGTTTTACTATTTACAACCCCCAAATTTCAGGAAAATGGCATTCCTTATCCAAGAGCAGGAAAAGCATGGAGCAAAGGAACTCTAATTAAAAATCTAAACGCACTTGCAGTTGAAAATAATATAAATGATGCGAGTGGAAAGGTTATTCGTTTTGGGTTTCATCAATTTAGGCACACCGTAGCAACTCGAATGATTAACAATGGAGTTCCGCAACATATTGTCCAAAAATATTTAGGTCATGAAACCCCTGTGATGACTAGCACCTATGCTCATATTTTAGATGAAACATTAAAAAAAGAGTTCAAGAAATTTAACAGCACAATGATTGATATAAACGGTAAAAAGTTTAATGATCAAGATATTATTAATGATTTAACAATGGGAACAGATGCAAATAATATTGATGCTCAATGGCTTAAAAAAAACATAGCAATGCAAACTTTACCAAATGGACTTTGCTCACTACCCGTTGTTCAGGGCGGTTGCCCACATGCTAATGCCTGTCTGACATGCTCAAACTTTAGAACAGATCACACCTTTTTACCTCAACACAAAGAGCAACTACAAAGAACCGAAGTGATTATTGAAACGTGTAAAAAGAACGGTTGGGTTCGCCAACTGGAAATGAATGAAAATATCAAAGAATCTTTAGTGAAAATTATTGCACCCTTAGAGAGTAATTAATATGAGCCATGATAGAAACACTCAAGGTTTAAAGGAAAATGCCTTAAAGAAGAAGAATGAAGCTATTAAGCGCACAGAGTTAGCAATAAAACAAATGCTAAAGGAAAAAGCCACTATTAATTTCAAAACTGTAGCAGAAAAAGCAAACGTATCGACAGCTTGGCTTTATAGAGAGGAATCTATTGCTAATCAAATTAAGAAGCATAGGGTTGAGAGTAAGAGTAAATGTGCAAATACAAGCACATTGAAAAACACTTCCGAATCATCAAAGGACGCATTGATTGCTGCTTTAAAAGCAAGGGTTAAGGAATTAGAAATTGATAATTTAGAGCAAAAAAAGACAATCGAGATGCTATATGGAAAGCTTCATGATTCTACATAGTAAGTATGTAAACAAAGTGGAATCCTTTGTTATGAAAGGATTCCAAGTGTTATTTGTATCTATGTGTTTAGATAGCGATAGAGATAAGAACTCAGCTCTAAACATTCTTGCGCTCGGGCATGAGCGTCTAGCAGTAGGAATCACCCTCCTTTAGGTGGGTGAGGATGTCAAAGCTATGTGGCGCAATACTATCCATTAACTGTTCGTTCAACCGCTATTGGTTGGGCTTCAGCGGTAGAGCGTAGTGGGGCAATTGTCGGTCCAATCCTGATCGGAATGCTGCTGGGTATGGAATTACCACATCAGCTGAACTTCATGGCTGTTGGCCTACTAGTAGTGATTGTAGCCATTGCCGTATCACTGATTGTGCGTAAAGACCGCTTTGTAAATGCAGATCCAGTGGCAGAGCCGAAGCTTAAAACTGTCAAGGCTTAATGACCCACTGGTTCTTATATTCATTTTTAACCTTTAAATTCATAATTTTTAATAGAAATCAAAATATATTTCTTGCTTAGAAAAATTACTAAAAGACTCACTTAAAAATATATTTTAAATATATAAAACAAGCATTTAAATATTAATAATAACGTGAATAATCACATAAATGTATATCTCTAAAGCTTTAATTTACCTTAACTATGGTCTTATTGTAACGCGAAATCCACTTCAGTATATTCGCTCGAACTGACTGTTTTGTCGTAATAGTCAGCAGGATTTATGGACAAGTACTCATGGGAGATGAGAACGATGACAACGGAAAAAATAGACGTTAATTCTGTAGTCGATAATGCGAAATTTACGCCTTTTCACTTCAATGTAGTTGCTTGGTGTTTACTCATTATCTTATTTGATGGCTACGATTTAGCAATTAATGGTGTGACGCTGCCACTCTTAATGCAAGATTGGGGCTTAAGCGCAGTACAAGCAGGTATGCTGGCCAGTACAGCACTTGCAGGCATGATGTTTGGTGCCATGATTTTTGGTTCGCTGGCAGACAAGATTGGCCGTAAAAAAGTTATCATGATCTGTATCGTGCTGTTTAGTGGTTTAACTTTCGCGGGCGGCTTTGCGTCTAACCCGACTGAATTTGGTATTTTACGTTTCCTTGCTGGTTTAGGCATTGGTGGTGTAATGCCAAACCTGGTAGCACTGACTTCTGAATATGCGCCACAAAAGATGCGTAGTACCTTAGTAACCACAATGTTCAGTGGCTATGCCGTAGGGGGTGTCATGGCTGCTCTGCTTGGCTCATGGTTTACTCCAGATTTTGGTTGGCAGATCATGTTCTTTATCGCGGGAATTCCACTGTTTTTATTACCAATTATTTGGAAATTTTTACCTGAATCTATCTCATTTATGGTGAAACAAAACCGCCAAGCGGAAGCACGAGAGATTGTGCGTCGTATGGCACCAGATTTAAAAGTAACTGAAAATACAGTATTCACTTTACCTCAGGAAAATGTACCTGAAGCTGCGAACGTGGTTAGCCTGTTCCGCCGCGGTCGTGCAGTCAATACATTATTGTTCTGGGTAGCATTCTTCACTTGCTTGCTGACGATGTATGCACTTAGCAGCTGGTTGCCAAAATTGATGATGGCGGCGGGCTACTCAATGGATAACAGCCTGATGTTCATGATGGTCATGAACGTGGGTGCAGTAGTTGGTATTGTTGGCGGTGGTATTCTGGCTGACCGTTTCCACCTGAAACCGGTACTGATGTTCCTGGGTATTATGGGTGCGATTGTGATGAGCTCAATGGGCTTTGCGTCTAACCAGTTCTTACTTTATATCCTGGTGTTCCTGGCTGGTGCAGCGTCAATCGGTTCACAAATGTTGCTATACAGCTATGTAGCGCAGTATTACCCACTGGCAGTACGTTCTACAGGTATTGGCTGGTCTTCTGCGATTGGTCGTATGGGTGCGATTGTAGGCCCAATCCTGATTGGTGGCTTACTGGGTATGAACCTGCCTGCACACTTCAACTTTATGGCAGTCGGTTTACCGGTACTGATTACAGCAATTGCAGTTGCGCTGATCATGCATGAAAATGAAGCTAACAAGATTGGTTCAGCAGAGACAGTTGCTGCAAAAGCTTAAAACCAAGTTTGAAATAAGAAGCCTCCGAAATGGGGGCTTTTTTTATTTACTGATAATCTAAAGCAATTTAGATTAAAAAATCATGAGTTTAAGAGTTATAAAAAATGGATTATCGAGAACAATAGGAAAGCTTTTTAAACCCTGAAGTATTTAAAGATCGACTAATTAATATTTCGATGTATATAACTATCTATGAAATGTTGAAAGATTCGATTATCAATCGACTCAAAGATTTTTATATTATGACCTTAATTGGAGCTAGGGATTTAGAAGGAGAAGAAGAATATAGATTAAAAGTTTTATCAAGACGTAAAAATCATCTATACGCGTCAATTTCTTGGTTAATAGAACATGAAGTCATTAATGAAGTAGATAAAGAAAATATAGAGGCTTTAAAAAATTATAGAAATTATTTAGCACATGAAATGAGTGATATCGTTTTTAATGGTGAAATAAAAGACCTGATGAAAAACTTTCTATGTGCTTACCAATTAGTTCATAAAATTGAAAACTGGTGGATCATTAACTTTGAAATGGCAATCAATCCAGATTTCACTGATGCTAATTTGGAAGATATAGATATCGATAACATACAATCAGGGAAAAAATTAATGATTGATATGGCTTTGTCAGTATTATCAGGAAGTAAAGAACTATTAAAAAAATTCAAAAGCAATTAACCAAAGATTTATATATGATGAACTTTCTGATGTTGACTGGATAAAATCAACCATTTCATAATTAAAAAAATTTTAGGTAACACAATTATGACTATTAATTCATTCTCCCCAATCCCTGAAGATGATGAAGAACTGCATCTTCCTGAACTGGTGTACTGGGCATCCCTAGGTGATGTTGAACAGGTTGAGCAGGGCTTACAAGAAGGTCTAAACGTTAACTCCGCCGATGAAGAAGGCTATAGCGCATTACAAGCTGCTGCTGAAAATGATCATCTTGAAGTGGTGAAGTTACTGGTGAGTAAAGGCGCAGATGTCGATCATCGCAGTACCTATACTGCTTTAGAGCTGGCTGAAATGGCAGGCAATAAAGATGTCGTGGAATATTTAAAAAGCCTGAAAGGCAGTATTCCTAAATAAGAAAGAATAAAAAAGAAACCCCACAAGCTGGGGTTTCTTTTTGAGAACAGTTTAGGATTACGGAATAATATCCATGTCCGCTTCCAGTTCTTCCACAATTGCAGTATTAAAAGCCGGTAAATCATCCGGATTACGTGAAGTAATCAGTACCCAGCCATTGGTATTGCAACGGTGTACTTCTTCATCGACCCATTTTGCACCGGCATTCTCTAGATCCAGCTTGATACTCTTATAAGAAGTCAGGTTTTTATCTTTGACGCGACCCGCATCAATCAGTGCCCATGGACCATGACAGACTGCCGCAATCGGTTTCTGGTTATCAGCAAAGTACTGGATGATGCGTTGGGCATCTTCATTAATGCGTAATTTATCCGCATTCACTGTTCCACCAGGAATCACCAGCAGATCATAATCTTCTACACTGACTTCATGCATGGTTGTATCAGGTGTGTATTGTGCACTTGGCTTGCTGTCAGCTTCCATGGTGTGGACATCTTCATTTTTTTCTGCAGCATGAATCACCACAAAACCATGTGACTGCAAGAAATCCAGGGGCTGGACTAATTCATCGTGTTCAATGCCTTCGTTCGAGGTGATAATCAGAACTTTCTTGACCATGATTGTAAATCTCAATATCTGCAGGGGTCTTTAGCTTAGCAATAAGGCATTTTTAGAAATGTTGCTTTTTTAGCCGAGGACTGTAAGCGTTTATAGAAGAAAGACCTGAGAGAACAACAGAAAAAAACAATAGATGGAAAAAGCCCCGATATCCTATCGGGGCTTTTTCCGTATTTCGTGATTTAGGTATAACTCCTGTCGTACCTCACGTCCTGGTGCATCTGCTTATTTTTGTTTTTATGTTTCGGAGCATCCTGCTCTCTATGGGTTTAAGATACTGCAGCTTAATATAGCTTAAAAGACGCAGATAACAGCTTATGTTGTACGCCTGGGCTTACAAGATCTAAGTAGTATTCTGTAAGTCATTCTTTTCATTAAAAGTGCATGTCCAGACCGATATAAGGACCTTTAAATTCTAGTTGAAGATCTGGCACATTATTTTGCTCGGCATCAATTTTCATGATGCGATAACCCAGTTTGGCACCGAGGTCTACAGCCAGATTATCAATAAAGTCGTATTGAAGTTCAGCTTGTACATCGGTCTTTTTAGTGTCGCTGCCATGGCTGTAAACAGCTTCAGCTTTGGCGCTCATCCCGGTGAATGGCAGTTTGACACCTGCTGTTGCGTAGAGCAGAGGACTGTATTCGTCTAGATCGTACTGGGTTAGAGCACCGGCATTCAGGTTTTTCACCGTACCATCCAGATTGCTTAAGCCGATACCAACATCCGCATGCACAACTGTATCCAGCAATTCGTAATACAGAATATAGTCAATATTGTTCAGCTCGATATCTGAAGCATTAAGTACAGTGCTTTGCTCGCTGTTACTGTTGAGATTTACATATTTGATTTTCGCATTTGGCAACCACGGTACCGGATGTTCCAAAGCTACAGACAGCTGTGCCGTACCTTGACGGTCCAGATCATGTTTACTGGCATTGTCAGACTGGCTATATCCGTCAAAATTCCAGTAGCTGGCATCTGCTTTCAGACCAATGATATCGGCATGGCTGACGCTACTCAGTGCCAGTCCACATAATAAGGTATTGATGATTCTTGCATGCATAGGTTGAATTTCCTTGTGCTTGACTCAAATTGAGCAGTTTTATGACCTAAATCTATATTTTTAGTATTTCTGGCTAGCTGCATCATATAGGTAATTTTCAAAATGTATATGGCAGCAAGTAGGGAACCATCTAGCCAGATTAAGCTTAATTTTTCAGTTTTATTTTGCTAGATCTAGAACAATTGCAGAGCAGGCTTTTCAGCCATTTCAATCAAGGTCTACATTTTAAAAACGCATGTCACTGGATCTTGAGCATATAATCAAATATATCGAAATATTGCGTGAACCTGAAAGGACATAACATGACTAAACCCCGAGCAGTAATCGACTATCCGCTTTATGTTGCAGGTAAGCCAGTGGAAACCTCAGAGTGGCTGGAGGTTCAGGATAAATATACGCATAAGGTTTGCGCACGTGTGTCATTGGCAGATGCCAAAATTCTGGAAAAAGCCATTAAAGCAGCAGTCAAAGCCGAAGCGGAAATGGCGGCTCTGGAGCCTTATCAAAAACAGAAAATCCTGTTGCACTGTGTGAAGCGCTTTAATGAGATTCGCGGTCAGTTGACCGAGATTCTGATTGCTGAGGGGGGTAAGCCACGTAAAGCTGCAGCAGCTGAAGTGGAACGTCTGATCAATACTTTCCAGATTGCCGCCGATGCCGTGACTCAGGTTGATTCAGGCCGTATGATGCCATTGGCAGTTACAGCGGCTGCATCGGGCTATCAGGGTTTTGTGAAACAGGTTCCGATTGGCGCCGTCTCCCTGATCAGTCCTTTTAATTTTCCGCTGAATCTGACCGCTCACAAGATTGCGCCTGCAATTGCAGCGGGTTGTCCCTTTGTCTTAAAACCTGCCAGCCTGACACCGGTGTCAGCCTTAAAGATTGCTGAGATTCTGGCAGAGACTGATTTACCACCAAATGCGTTCTCGATACTGCCCTGTCCACGTGAACTGGCGGATGTACTGGTGACGGATGACCGTTTCAAAATGCTCAGCTTTACCGGTTCTGATGTGGTCGGTTGGGATATGAAAGCGCGGGCAGGGCGCAAGAAAGTCACGTTGGAACTGGGTGGTAATGCCGCGGTAATGATCGAGCCTGATACTGAAATCACGGATAGCTTTATTGATCGCCTGATCGGTGGTGCTTTTGGTCATGCCGGACAGGTCTGCATTAGCGTGCAGCGTATTTTGGTGCATCAAGATATCTACGCTGAGGTGAAGAAAAAACTGGTAACCAAACTGAAAAAGCTTAAACCAGCGGATCCAGATTTGGACACCACCCTGGTCGGCCCAATGATTAAGGAGGCTGAAGCCCAGCGTTTGAAAAAATGGCTGGATAAAGCCGTGAAGAAAGGCGCTAAAGTGCTCAGTGGCGGCAAGCTGGATGGCGTGATGTTTGAGCCAACCCTACTGGAAGATGTTGATCATGAACTAGAAGTGTATAAGGATGAAGTGTTTGGTCCGATGGCAATCTTGGAAAAATACAGCAATTTTGAGGCCGGGATTGAATGCATCAACAGCAGTCGTTTTGGTTTGCAGGCGGGTGTCTATACCCAGAACCTGAACAAGATGCTGTATGCCTGGAATCAGTTGCATGTCGGTGGCGTGATCATCAACGACATTCCATCCTTCCGTGTTGATAATATGCCGTATGGCGGTGTAAAGGATTCGGGATTAGGGCGTGAAGGCATCCAGTCTGCTATTCGTGACATGCAGGAAGAACGTATGCTGGTGATTAAAGCCTGAATAATGATTTAAATTTTAAGTGTTCAGATCATGCGCACATTTGCTCATGATCTGAGTTTTTAAAGTTCAGCTATTCAATAAGAAGAGAACAGGAATAATTTTTATCCACTGGAGCGTAAAATCTCGTGGTTCAGCACGAGGATATAAGCGACTGGAGTAAACCACATGAAAGACACGAAATGTCGTTTTAAATACTTGTACTATAGTCACTATTAAGAAAAATACTGTTAAAATAATTGGATGAAGACACTCAAATTACGCATAAAAGACAAACATTGCAAGGTGCTAAATCAGTTAGCATCCGAAGTAAATTTAGTTTGGAATTATGTCAATGATTTGTGTTTTAAACATCTTCAAAAAAAACAACAATTCTTTTCAGCATACGATATTGCAAAATACACGAAAGGCACATCGAAAGAATGCAACTTGCACAGTCAAACTATTCAGGCAGTGACAGAAGAATTGGTCACAAGACGCAAGCAGTTCAAAAAAGCAAAACTAAAATGGCGTGTCAGTAATAAAAAATCAGCTAGACGCTCACTGGGTTGGATACCGTTTAAAAAGGTTGCAATCAAATATGCTGATGGCTGTGTTCAATATGGTAAACACCAATTCAAGTTATGGGATAATTACGGTTTAAGTCAATACAGGGTTAAAACAGGCTCATTCGTTGAAGATAGCCGAGGCCGTTGGTATGTATGTCTTGTAGTTGACAATGCTAAAACAGAGAAAACCGCCGCTATAACCTCAATTGGCATAGATTTAGGTTTAAAAGATTTAGCCACTTGTTCAGATGGCGTAAAACTTAAAGCCCCTCAAATCTATCGGAAATATGAACAAAAACTTGGTATTGCTCAACGTGCAAAAAATAAAAAACGAGTGAAAGCAATTCACGCCAAGATTAAAAATGTAAGACAAAACATGCTGCATCAATTCAGCCATAAACTGGTAAAAGAACATGCAGCAATCTTCGTTGGCAATGTGAATGCCAAAGCATTAGCGCAAACTAAACTAGCCAAGTCTGTGTTAGATGCCAGTTGGACAACACTAAGAACCATGCTCAAGTATAAATGGGAGAACGCAGGGGTATGGTATGAAGAAGTCAATGAAGCCTATACCACCCAAACTTGTTCGTGCTGTGGCTCACGCTCCAGTAGTCCGAAAGGTAGAGCAGGTTTAGGAATAAGAGAGTGGCAGTGTGGTGAGTGTGGTAGCTCATGGGATCGGGATGTAAATTCCGCACTGAATATTCTTGCGCTCGGGCATGAGCGTCTAGCAGTAGGAATCCCCTTGCTTTAGCTGGGGGAGGATGTCAAAACTCATCAAGATATACTTAAAAAACAATATATTCCTAAAAGTTAATTCACTTATAACTTAATAAATCAAGCTAACCCTGGAGAAATATTGAACGGTTGAACAAGATATATTATAAAAAATTAATATTAGGAGCAGAATTTACACAAATCATACTTAAAACTCAGTATTGTTAAATCCATATACACGGACAGTGTGGGCAAGATGCTTTATCCAGGATTTGACATGCTAGACCGTTGGCTGATTTAGAAGCTGAAGCTCACAAAGCAATGCTCCAATTGAAGCACCCAGAATTATTTTTATTGGTACTTTTTTTGCTCGCGCGATAACCACAATAAGCAGCATCTAAAGAGACCTAAGGTTTAGGTGTTCTATGACAGATACTCGAGAGAATTGGTCGGCACGATCAGGATTTATTATTGCAGCGATTGGCTCTGCAGTAGGGTTAGGGAATATTTGGCGCTTTCCATACGTTGCCTATGAAAATGGCGGAGGCGCATTCCTGATTCCTTATCTGATTGCGATTTTCGCAGCAGGTTTGCCATTATTGTTTTTAGATTATGCAGTTGGACACAAGTTCCGCAAAGCACCACCGATGGCCTATAAAAAACTCATGAATGCAGAATCTCTGGGTTGGTGGCAGGTGATGGTGACCCTGATCATCGGGATTTATTATGCCAGCGTATTGTCCTGGGCTGGCAGTTATATGTTCTATTCCTTCGGACAACAGTGGGGAACCGATACTCAAGGCTTTTTCTTCAATACCTATCTGCAAAATGGTGAAGGCCTGACCTTCGGTTTTGTTCCGGTACTGTTTTTTGGTCTGGTAGTCGTTTGGGCAGCGGTGATGCTGATCCTTTACGGTGGAGTACGCCGTGGGGTGGAACTGGCGAATAAAATCTTTATGCCATTACTGGTGATTTTATTCACGATCCTGGTGATTCAGGCGGTACGTTTACCTGGTGCAGTCGATGGCTTAAATGCCTTCTTTACTCCAAACTGGGAAGCCATGACTAATTATAAAGTCTGGCTGGCAGCTTTTGGTCACATCTTCTTCTCACTTTCGGTGGGTTTCGGGATTATGTTGACTTATGCATCTTACTTGAAACGTAAAACCAACCTGACCGGTTCAGGTATCGTGGTGGCATTGGCGAACTCGTCTTTTGAAATTCTAGCGGGTATTGGTGTCTTTGCAGCACTTGGTTTCATGGCATTCAGCTCAGGTGCGAAAGTTGAAGATGTAGTATCTGGTGGTATCGGTCTGGCCTTTATTGCCTTCCCGAAAATCATTTCCAGTTTAGGTGCAGGTGGAGATCTGTTCGGCTTCCTATTCTTTGCGTCATTAACAGTGGCGGGTATTACCTCCATGGTCAGTATCCTGCAGGTGCCAATTGCGGCATTCCAGGACAAGCTGGGCTGGTCAAAGAACAAGTCCGTGACGATTATTGCCGGTGGTTCAGCAGTGGTATCGACTTTGATCTTCTCGACCCATAGTGCCATTACATTTGTCGACATTATTGACTACTTTGCCAATAACATCGGTATTGTCGGTGGTGGCCTGTTATCGATTATTTTATTGTCCTGGTTCCGCCGCCCAGTGATGAAACAGCTGGAAATGCATGTCAATGAATTTGCCAGTGTGAAACTTGGTGCCAGCTGGAAGTTCATGCTGACAGTGATCACGCCTTTGTCATTATTGCTGGCATTGGGTTTAACCCTGAAATCAATCATGGCTGAAGGCTATGGTGGTTATCCTGCAAGTACGTTATGGACGATTGGTGGGGGCACCCTTGCATTCTTTATTCTGGGCGCCATTCTGCTCAGTCTAGTTAAAGACCGTCATAGTTAGGAGAACCAATATGAATACATCTGCATTAATCATGATGATTTTCTCCATCGTTTTATTATGGGGGGGGCTAGTATTCTCTGTGATTCATCTGGCAAAAAATCCGGAAGAACCAGAAGACTAACAATCTTCACATAAACTGATTGTTGCTGTAAATGAAAGTCATTATCATCTTTGTTGATAATGACTTTTTTTAATGGCTGACTTATGGGTATTGCTTCCGTTACTGATGCACAAGTCTATACAGCCTTTGCCGTAACTCTATTTGCCGGCTTGGCCACCGTGGTGGGTGGGGGACTGGTGTTATTTTTAAAAAAACCCAACCTGCGTGTCATGTCCTTCGGTCTGGCCTTTGCTGCTGGAGCGATGATTTATGTATCTCTTACTGAGATTCTGACCAAATCTATTGATTCTTTTAGCGTGGCGTATGGCGCGAAAATAGGGTATGCCTGGGGAACCTTGACTTTATTACTGGGTGCAGTCTTGGTGCTGTTACTGGATCATTTGGTCCCCAATCCGCATGAGACCCTGGAAAAAAATAATACCCAGGACCTAGGGCAGGAACAGTTACTACGTACCGGCTTGCTCACTTTATTTGCCATCACTGCACATAATTTGCCGGAAGGCATGGCGACCTTTTTTGCAACCCTGGAAAGCCCGATGCTGGGTGCGCCGTTGGCGGTAGCGATTGCGATTCACAATATCCCGGAAGGTGTAGCGATTGCTTTACCGGTATATATGGCGACACATCGGCAATCCTATGCATTGCTCGCCAGTTTGGTTTCTGGTCTGGCGGAACCTTTGGGAGCCGCATTGGGCTACTTCATTCTGGCACCGTATCTGAATACCACCATCTATGGCATCATTTTCGGTCTGATCGGTGGCGTGATGGTCTATCTGGCCCTGGATGAAATGTTGCCAACCGCCAAGCGTTATTCCAAAGGTCACGAAACGGTTTATGGCCTGATTAGTGGGATGGCGGCCCTTGCCAGCAGTCTGGTAATTTTCAAATTTCTCCAATAAATTTAGAATAAAAAAAGGCAGCCGAAGCTACCTTTTTCTTCAAACAACTATTTAAGTTGTTTTTTCGATTCGGCAATAGAAGAAACCATCGCCTTGACCCGCTTTCGGTAACAGCTGACGACCATGAATCTGCTCAATACCCCAATTCGCTTCGATCTTGATTTCTTTGGCATCCGCATGGGTAGTAAAGAACTCGACCATCTGCTGTTCATTTTCTGCTTTTAGAATCGAACAGGTGATATAAAGCAAAGTACCGCCAACTTTCAGCTGCTGCCACATATTTTCCAGAATCAGTTTTTGCAGTTCCACCGTCTGGGCAATATCAGTGGATTGACGCAGCAGGCGAATATCTGGATGACGACGCATCACACCAATCGCTGAGCAGGGTGCATCCAGTACGATACAGTCCGGCTGCTCAGCTGCCTGCCAGCTGATCGCATCAGCAGTAACGATTTCTACATGCTCACCTTCAAGTAGCAGACGTTCCAGGTTTTCCTGGACGCGCAATAGACGTTTGGCATCCTGATCCAGTGCAATCAGCTTTTTAGGACTGTATTTTTCTAGTATATGTGCAGTCTTGCCGCCCGGTGCTGCGCAGGCATCGACGACATATTTATTATTCAGGTTGGGCAGTAAAGTGGCACAGAGTTGGGCATGCTCATCCTGTACCGAGAAACCACCGACATCGAAGCCGGGCAGGTGCGGTATATGGACACTCTCATCCAGCACGATACCCACTTCAGAAATACTGCAGGCATGCGCAGTAATATCATGCTCTTCCAGAATTTCTAAGTACTCATCACGGCTTACCTGACGTTCATTGACGCGTAAGGTCAGTGGGGCCACCTGCTTCAGTTCAGTGCTAAGTTCCAGTAGCTGTTCAGGCCAGTCTTTCTTTAAGCGTTTATATAACCAGCTTGGCGAACCATGCGCCTGTTTTAATACTGCCTGGAATTCAGGTGTTTCACGTGAAACACGACGCAAGATGGCATTCACTACACCACTTAAAGCCTGATAACCGAGCTGTTTAACCGCCGTTACGGTCTCAGAAATTGCGGCATGCGGCGCAATCCGGGTTTCCAGTAGCTGGTACAGACCAACATAGAGACAGGTTTCGACCGTATTATTGTTAATCGGTTTCACCAGTAATGGTAGGGTCACGCTTTTCAGCGCATACCACTGACGCAGTGTCCCAAGAACCAGTTCATGGAATAGAGCACGGTCACGCTCTGCCACTTTGCCAAGATGTTGTGGCAAAACACTGGCAAGCGATTGCCCTTGCTGTACCGCGAGCAGGGTGCGAATCACCTGGGCACGTAAGTTCAGGTGCGATGTGCCAGCTTCGTAATGACTCATGCCAGTATTTGTCCTACATGTAATTTTTGGGTTTGATTAATTTGAACCGGATTCAGCGCTTTACCGCCCGGCCACTGCAGTGAGGTCAGGCAAATAGCTTTTTGATCACCACAAGCCACATGTACGCCATTTTTATCTAGCGCGAGGATAGTTCCAGGTGCCTTGCCTTCCGCATTTTCATGAGATAACAAAGAACCCCAAACGCGCAGGTTATTTGTTTCATCAATAGGCGTAAATGCCACAGGCCATGGATTAAATGCACGGATATTGCGGTCAATCGTGACCGCATCCTGAGTCCAATCAATTTTAGCTTCTGCCTTGGACAATTTATGTGCATAAACCGTAAGCGCTTCATCCTGCACTTCGCGGTGATCAAGATAGTGCTGTAGAGATTCTTCTGATTCCAGCACTTTGACTGTTGCTTCAGCACCTTGCTGAGCCAGCTTGTCATGCAAAGAAGCAGAGGTGTCTTGTGGCTCAATCGGGCAGATGGTTTTATACATCATGTCGCCAGTATCCAGACCAGCCGCCATTTTCATAATGGTCACACCAGTCTCGGCATCACCCGTAGCGATGGCACGCTGGATCGGTGCGGCACCACGCCATCGCGGCAGTAATGAACCGTGAATATTCAGACAGCCATATTTCGGTGTATCTAATACCACTTGCGGCAGGATCAGACCATAAGCTGCCACTACCATGACATCCGCATTTAAGGCTTTTAACTCAGCTTGAGCTGCCAGACCTTCATCTGTTGAAGATTTAAAGTGTAGCGGTTGATAGAC
Source organism: Acinetobacter sp. 22323 (assembly GCF_052044895.1). Lineage (NCBI taxonomy): Bacteria > Pseudomonadati > Pseudomonadota > Gammaproteobacteria > Moraxellales > Moraxellaceae > Acinetobacter > Acinetobacter sp. 22323. The sequence continues at coordinate 16,783 of NZ_JBQEOL010000002.1, forward strand.
CGGAATATTGTGTTCCAGTGCCAGCTGTTTAACCGCAGATGCAGTGAGTTTTTGGCCACGACCCGCTTTACGGTCCGGCTGGGTATACACCGCCACAATCTCATGGTCGGTTTTTAGCAGCGCAGCCAATGCAGTGGCTGCAAATTCTGGTGTGCCTGCAAAAATGATTTTCACGGATGAAATTCCAAATAAACTTAAAGGCATTATAAGGCATAAGGCAATTCGCAGCCTAATTCAGTAAAAGCTTAAAGCTCAGCACTGCCCATTACCGTGATAAATCACTCAAATTTCATATAAAAAAAACTCATGCAAATTGTAAAAAATATTCATGAAAGTTTTGTATTTAAACTGGAACGATAGCGGTATAGTAGTTTTTAATAAAAGATTTTAATCGTGTACGTACTGAAACTGCTCTGAGCATATCCCATCCTGTCACATCGATAAGCGCCTGATCCGCCGTGTAACTTGGTGTATGATATGTTCAATTTTCGACTGATTTCATGCTCTCGATCAGACAGATTTCGCCAGAGTGAATGAACTCATTCATCTCAAGCACAACCTTTGTTGGAATAACACAATGCCTGACTATCGTTCAAAAACATCGACACACGGAAGAAACATGGCGGGTGCGCGTGGCTTATGGCGCGCCACTGGTATGAAGGATGAAGACTTCGGCAAGCCAATTATTGCAGTGGTCAACTCATTTACCCAGTTCGTTCCGGGCCACGTACATCTTAAAGACCTCGGTCAATTGGTGGCGCGTCAGATTGAACAAGCAGGCGGCGTAGCAAAAGAATTTAATACCATTGCTGTGGATGATGGTATCGCGATGGGTCATGATGGCATGTTGTATTCACTGCCTTCACGTGACCTGATCGCGGACTCGGTTGAGTACATGGTGAATGCACACTGTGCTGACGCGATGGTCTGTATCTCGAACTGTGACAAAATCACACCGGGGATGCTGATGGCGGCAATGCGCCTGAACATTCCAGTCGTATTCGTGTCAGGCGGCCCAATGGAAGCCGGTAAAGTGAAAATCCGTGGTAATGAACACGCGATTGACCTTGTTGATGCCATGGTGGTTGCAGCAGATGATAGCTTCACTGATGAAGAAGTTGCAGCATATGAACGTTCTGCATGTCCAACTTGTGGTTCATGTTCTGGTATGTTCACAGCGAACTCAATGAACTGCTTAACTGAAGCATTGGGTCTGTCTTTACCAGGTAATGGTTCAACACTTGCTACACATGCAAACCGTAAAAAGTTATTCGAAAAAGCAGGTCAACTCATCGTAGAGATCACCAAACGTCACTACGAGCAAAATGATTACAGCTTGCTGCCACGCAATATCGCAACCAAAGCATCGTATGAAAATGCTATGACTTTAGATATCGCGATGGGCGGTTCAACCAATACGGTACTTCACTTATTGGCAGCTGCTCATGAAGCTGGTGTTGATTTCACCATGAATGACATTGACCGTCTGTCTCGTAAAGTGCCAGTCCTGTGTAAAGTTGCACCTGCAAAGCAGGACGTACATATGGAAGATGTACACCGCGCTGGTGGCATCATGTCGATCTTGGGTGAACTGGATCGCGCAGGCTTGTTGGATACCTCTGTACCCACCGTCCATGAAGCAACTTTAAAAGATGCCTTGGATAAATGGGACATTATCCGTACTGAAGATGAAGAAGTGTATACCTTCTTTAAATCAGCACCGGGCGGTGTACCAACACAAACCGCATTCTCACAAGACCGCTACTACTCACGTTTAGATGGTGACCGTGAAAATGGTGTGATCCGCAATGCCGAACATGCCTTTTCTAAAGACGGCGGTCTGGCAGTACTTTATGGCAACATCGCACTGGATGGCTGTATTGTAAAAACGGCTGGTGTAGATGAGTCGATCTTGAAGTTCAACGGTACAGCACGTGTATTTGAAAGCCAGGATTCAGCAGTTGAAGCGATCTTGGGCGGTAAAATCACGGCCGGCGATGTGGTTGTAATTCGTTACGAAGGCCCACGTGGTGGCCCAGGTATGCAAGAAATGTTGTATCCAACCAGCTACCTGAAATCAAAAGGTTTAGGGAAAGACTGTGCACTTGTAACAGATGGTCGTTTCTCGGGTGGTTCATCAGGTCTTTCAATTGGTCACGTGTCACCAGAAGCTGCGGAAGGTGGTGCGATTGGTCTGGTTGAAGATGGCGACCGTATCGAAATCGATATTCCGAATCGTACGATTCATTTGGCTGTTGAGGATGCTGTAATGGCAGAACGTCGTGCAGCGCAAGAAGCCAAAGGTTGGAAGCCTGCGGAAGAGCGTCCACGCAAGATTTCTAAAGCCTTGAAAGCCTATGCAATGCACACCACGAGTGCTGCGAAAGGTGCAGTACGTGATATCTAAGCTGTAAATTTTTATAGCACAAAAAAGCATTCCAGATGGAGTGCTTTTTTTTATTTCTTAGATATTTAAGGTTGGGTAAATCACGTGAACTTTCATAAAATCAATCATGGCAGTACTTTAGATATTTAAAACCAATAAAGTCTTAATAAAAGTAGGTGTATAGTAAAAATACAGTATCAATGCAAAAGTGATTACACGCATGTCAATGAAATTTATTAGCCGCTTTGTCGTAATTTTAGTGCTCATTATGATTTTAGCCGCACTTAGTATTCAATTTTTCTTTGATCCACATTACACCGTCGTATTCTGGATTTTAGCTGTTCCTGTAATTTTGGGAGCTCCGATTCTTGGATCTGTGATCTTGGCATCCAATGAAGAACTTGATCTTCATCAGTTGAATTAAGCACATATATTAAAAATGCGCCAGGCAATGATTTGAATGACTATGTGAATGAATCTATCTCAGTTCTCTAACATTTGAACCATCGTCCAAGAAAAAGACTCAGCTTTAAAAGTCCGAGTCAGGTCATATGGCAACCCCCTGATATTGCACTGCAAATGCTAGTCTGATTGTTTGATAATTCACTGCCTCAAATCACTTTTAGGGTTCTAATAATTTTTGCATAGGCAGACTTTTACTTTGGATAGCGCCAAAGTAAAAAATACTTTTATTGCACTGACTCTATTGCCTGAACAAGTTTAAAGCATTGCTTTAAGATGAATGCAAGGCAGCGACATTGATATCGCTCTTACTCATGCGCCTAGAGCAAGAGAAAAACAGACTTAGGTGATACACAGAGTCTTACTTTTATGTGGACACGGCTTTCTATACAATCGGATAAAACCTAGACAGCTTTCAGGCTTCACAAGAATTACATCCAGGACAAAACAAGATGAGTAAAGATAATATCCGAGAGCACTCAGCCCCCGTTTATGAAGGCATCGAAAATGCCCCGGCCCGATCCATGATGCGTGCCACGGGTTTTCAGGATGAAGACTTTACTCGTCCTTTTATTGGCATTGCTTCGACCTGGGCCAATGTCACCCCGTGTAATATGCATATTGACGGTCTGGCCAGAACGGTAGAACAGGGTGTGAGTGCTGCGGGTGGCAAGGGCATTATCTTCAATACCATTACCATTTCCGACGGGATTTCTAATGGTACCGAAGGTATGAAATATTCCTTGCTGTCCCGTGAAATCATTGCGGATTCGATTGAAGCAGTGGTCGGCTGTCAGGCCTATGATGGTGTAATTGCCATTGGTGGCTGTGATAAAAATATGCCGGGCTGCATCATGGGACTGGCACGTCTAAACCGTCCAGGTCTGTTTATTTATGGCGGTACCATCAAACCGGGCGAAGGTCATACCGACATGATTTCCGTATTTGAAGCAGTCGGACAGCATGCCAAAGGTGAAATCAATGCGATTCAGGTCAAGCATATTGAAGAAGTGGCTTTGCCGGGTCCAGGTTCTTGTGGCGGGATGTATACCGCGAATTCCATGGCTTCTGCGATTGAAGCACTCGGTATGAGCCTGCCGGGTTCTTCTGCACAGGAAGCCGTCTCTGAAGACAAGCAGATCGACTGTGCCCGTGCTGGTGAAGCCGTGATGAATCTGTTACGTCTGGACATCAAACCACGTGACATCATGACCAAAGCGGCTTTTGAAAATTCAATTAAAGTTCTGATTGCTTTGGGTGGTTCGACCAATGGTGTACTCCATCTGTTGGCCATGGCACATACCGCAGGTGTGGAGCTCAGTCTGGATGATTTTGTCCGGATTGGTAAAGACATTCCTGTAGTCGCTGATGTACGTCCATCGGGTAAATATCTGATGTCGGAGCTGATTGCGATTGGCGGGATTCAACCATTGATGAAACGTATGCTGGATGCCGGCATGCTGGATGGTTCCTGCCTGACTGTGACTGGTAAAACTCTGGCAGAAAACCTGGCGAATGTAAAAGATTATCCTGAAGGTCAGCAGATTATCCTGTCATTTGACCAGCCGGTGAAAAAAGATTCACATCTGATCATTATGAAAGGTAACCTTTCACCAAAAGGTGCCGTGGCCAAAATTACCGGTAAGGAAGGCCTTTACTTCAAAGGAGCAGCACGGGTCTTTGAGGGTGAACAGGGCGCCATGCGCGGGATTCTGGATGGTGAAGTTCAGCCGGGTGAAGTGGTGGTGATTCGCGGTGTTGGTCCTAAAGGTGGACCAGGCATGCCAGAAATGCTGAAACCGACCTCAGCGATTATTGGTAAAGGCTTAGGGGATTCCGTAGCACTGATTACCGATGGCCGATTCTCCGGTGGTAGTCATGGGTTTGTGATTGGTCATGTCACCCCAGAAGCCTATGAAGGTGGACCGATCGGTCTGGTACAAAATGGCGATGAGATTTCGATAAATGCCGAAACCCGTGAAATGACCTGGCATGTCTCGGATGAGGAAATCGCTGCACGTCAGGCCGCCTGGATTAAACCAAAACCGAATTACACGCATGGAGCATTAGCCAAGTTTGCCAAAATGACCTCTGGTGCAGAAACCGGGGCAGTGACTGACCTAAATCTCGAGATCTAAGGGCTTTGCAAACATTGATCATTTTGTCTTGAATTGATATAAGTTTTTTCACATACAGCAGATCCAGGTGATCTGCTATTCTGGTGAAAAAGATAGTATCCTGTAGCAGTTAGACGCTGTCATCTGCTGCGTTGTTCTCTACTGAGGCTGATCTCATGTCCCTGTTACGCCGTTGGTTCGATCCAATCCGATCGAGTTGGTTTTATCAAAAGCCAACCCGCCAGGCGGTGCTATCTGCTGAAGATGGCCTAACGATTTATCTGCGGCTGGATGATGTGTATAGCTATCTGGCGGTGCAGCTGTTACCACAACTGGAAGAGATCCTGAGTCCGGAATTAAAACCGTTGAAGGTGGTAATTTCGAGTCAACGTGGCGAAATACCGAATCAGATGTCTTTTGAAGAATGGCAAAATTACTGTATTAATGATGCCAAAATTCTCTCCAGACAGCATCGTTTCAGCTTTCATGAAACGCCAGAATTACCTACTGCAGAAGCCTTAAAACAGGCCGAAACTATTCTGCGCCGAACACCATTGCGTGGCCAGGATTTTCTTTATCTGCTGGAAGATATCTTTCATATGCTCTGGCAAAAGCAGTATGGCAAACTGCGTACCTTGCATAGCATGGCCAGTCGCCATCATCAGCCACAGGATTTTTCTGAACGGGTCTTTGACACAACCCCGGTTTTGGCCAGCTATTTTGATTTTGGTGGCCGTCAGTATCATGCCGTAGATGATCTGCTGCGTTTAACCCGCCGTCTGAAACAGCAAAAATTACTGACGGGTAATCCAATCTTCCTGATCAATCATATTGAATGGCGTGAGCACCTGATCAGTGATGCTGAAGAACTGAATGAAATTCAGGGCTTAGATCCGGAACTGGATCTGTATATTGCCCTGGAAGATCCAATTTCCTGGCTGTTGCTGGCCTATATTAAGGAAGAACTGGCTGATTTTTATAATATCCATCTGAATGTCTATCCGCTGTCTTATCGTGGCCGTGATGGCTTTGACTGGGGACTGGCAACGCGCCTGTCAAAACGGACTGAAGTCGAATTTACCCCATTTTGCCGACCGACGGTACAAAGCATTTTGCCGATGGCACAGCTGTATTACAGCTGCCCGGAAGAAGGGCGGGTGGATGCGATGTACCGGATTTTGCAGGCGGTTTGGACGCGTGGACATGACTTGAGTTATACCCCACATTTCAATGCCTTACAGCAGGAACTGGGAATTGGGCAACTGACCGAAGAAGATATTCAGACCAAGCTGAAAGACAATGATATGCTCTGTGAAATGAAGTCTCAGCCCAACTTGCCGGTGCTGGAACTTCGGATTGATAATCAAAGTTTTGTATTTAATAGCTTATATCGTGTCTGGATGATTGAAAGTATTTTCAGTAATGTGTTAGAAGAAAAGTATAAGAGTGATAATCAAACTGAAAGTGAACTGAATAAACATGAACAAAGTAAAAGCTGAATCATTACAACATGCACGTGAGCAGATTGACGCGATTGATACAGCTTTGGTTGAGCTGATTGCTGCGCGCCAGTTTTATGTAGACCAAACCACCCGTTTCAAGAAAACTGAAACTGACCTGCAATCTCCGGAACGGATGGAGCAGGTTGTCGAAAATGTCAAAGCCCAAGCTCAAAAGCAGGGCATTGATCCAGTATTTATAGAGCACCTGTATCGGGAAATGTTTCAGCATTTTATTCAGCGCGAACTGAAAGAATTTCGTCCTTAAGCGCCCTTTATTTAAAATCTGTGCTGGTCAATCTGATGCTTTCCAGCAAAGTACATCTTGAGCCTCAAGATTTGCTTGAGGCTGTATCCTTAAAACCCTGATTTTTCTTTGGCAGTCATTTTTATAGCATGGTTCTAAATAAATTTGGGATCATCAGATGATTGCTTTCCGATGTCGGCAATTGCTTTAGTTCCTGCGCTCATCGGCATGTGGTTGGGTAAGAAAATTCGCTATCGAATTCCTGAGCAGAAATTCCGTACTGTATTTTTTATCGGTCTGATTGCTTTGGGCAGTTATATGACACTGCACCAGTTCGGCTGGATTTAATCCAAGACTTTCTGAATCTCGGCAGAAAGTAAAAATTGGCTAAAATGTTGATAGGCAATACTCAGTTCATCAAAATTTTTCGCAGCTAACAGTAACTTGCGGTTGGCCCAATCTCCAGTCAACTGGATTTGCTTAAATGCATAGAGCTTGGCCAAACGTTGCGCAGCACGTTGCGGCATGATGGCAATGCCAACACCATTCGCAACCACCTGAGCAATAGCAGAAAAATTCGGCAATCTTAAGCGGTATTGGATTTCGCAGTGGAGTAATCTGGCCTGAGCTTCAATAGACTGTTGTAAGGAGTGATATTGCATTAAACCCACAAAGGGATAATTCAGACAGTCCCCTAATTTCAATGCTTTACTGGTACTGAGATCATGCTGTTCTGGACAGATTAGCACCAAAGGATCATCTGAAAATTCCAGGGTTTGCAACTGTGGAGCAGCAAAGAAGCTGGAAATTAAACCAAGTTTGGCAGTGCCACTGGTCAATGCTGCAATAATGTCATTGCTCTCTGCTTCTTTTAGATCAATCTGGATATTGGGGGTCATAACTGCTAGTTGAAATCTACTCATTTCTATACTAATATATAAATTATGAGTAAGTATGTAAGCATTAGCGTTGCAGCTAAAACACTAGGCGTTTCCATTCAAACATTAAGACGTTGGGATGAAGAAGGCGCTTTGGTTGCAGATCGAACCCCTAAAAATCACAGGCGATATGATCTGAGTAAGATCACGCCTGAGCAAATCCATAAGCTTGATAGTCAGGATCAAAGAAAAACCATTGCATACGCAAGGGTGTCTAGTCATGATCAAAAAGAAGATTTAATCCGTCAGCAACAAGTTTTAGAAATGTATTGCGCCAATCAAGGTTGGACGTTTGAGTTAATTTCCGATCTTGGTTCAGGTATGAACTACAAGAAAAAAGGCTTAAATAAGCTCCTTGAAGCCATTATGAATGATGAAATTGGGCGTTTGGTTTTAACGCATAAAGACCGTTTGTTGCGCTTTGGAGCTGAATTGGTTTTTGCCTTATGCGAAGCTAAGAGTGTTGAAATTGTTATTCTTAATAAAGGTGAAAATTTATCTTTTGAGGAAGAACTTGCTCAAGACGTTTTGGAAATTATTACTGTTTTTTCAGCAAGATTGTACGGTAGTCGTAGCAAAAAAAACCAGAAGCTCATTCAGGCGGTTAAAGACGCACTATGAGCCGATTTATACGAGGGCATGTCATTCAATTACTGCCAAACGATAAGCAAGCCACTCATTTTGCACAGGCAAGTGGTGTTGCACGTTTATCTTATAATTGGGCATTAAAAGAATGGCAACGTCAGTATAAAGCGGATAAAGAATATCGAGATCAGTGTGAATATTATGGTGTCGAGGTTGATAAAAAACTCCTCAATAAGCCATCCGAAGGCAAGATTAGAAAACACTTAAACTCATTTAAGCGTTCAAAATATCCATTTATGCTGAAAGTAACCAAGTGCGCCCCACAGCTTGCTATTAAGCAGCTAGGCAACTCATTTGATCGCTTCTTCAGTGGTCAGTCAAAGTATCCTAGACCTAGAAAAAAAGGCGTAGATGATCGTTTTTCATTATCAAATGACCAGTTTCGCATTAAAGATAGAAAAATCAGTATCCCAAACTTGGGTTGGGTAAAGATGACTGAGGATTTACGCTATCAAGGTAAAATCCTATCAGCAAAAATATTTAAACAAGGTGGCAAGTGGTTTGCTTCTATTAGTGTTGAGTTAAATCAAGCTGAGAATCTTCACCCAAAAACAGGTGTGGCTATTGGTGTTGATTTGGGTGTTTCTAATCTTGCCACGCTATCCAATGGTGAGGTTATCCCATCAAGTGCGCCATTAAAAAGACAACTAGCCAAACTAAGACGACTTACAAAGTCTTTTAGCCGCAAACAGAAAGGTAGTCAAAATAGAGAAAAAGCGAAAACCAAGCTCTCTCGTTTGCACTACAAAATATCATGCCTGAGAAAGAACCATCTTCATCAAGTCACATCGAATTTAATCAAGCGATTCGATGTAATTGCAATTGAGGATTTAAATGTGAAAGGTATGGTTAAGAACCGTAAACTCTCAAGAGCCATATCTGATATGGGATTTCATGAGTTCAAGCGACAACTGATCTACAAGGCAGCACAACATGGCAAGTCAATTCTATCTGTTGGTAGATTCTTTCCAAGTAGTAAAATGTGTTCGCATTGTGGTGAATTAAATCAAAACTTAACGCTATCAATGCGTAAGTGGCGATGTTCATGTAAAACCCTGCATGATCGGGATATTAATGCTGCGATTAATATCCTAAAACATGCAGATAAAGAATTGGTAGCCACCTAAGCTACCAATGGCGGTGAGTTACACCGTGACAGCCTGTGGAATTGAGGTAATCCCAAAAGCAATTGCGATTGGTTCTTGATAGTGAAGCAGGAATTAGACATTAAGCCCACGTAAGTAGGTTTGAGTAGGTTTGAGTAGGTTTTAAATAACGGTTATTGACCAGATACTTGGGTAGCAACAGGGGAAGATATTCACTTTGTGCTGATGAATTACACCACAAGCTGATATTAGAATGCTGTCCTTCACTAAAAACTGCCATAGCTCGTGACAGCTGTTGGCCCTGTTGCAGGATGGCTTGAGCATGTTCAGCGAAGACCTGTCCGGCAAAAGTGAGTTTTACTCCGCCAGAATGACGGATGAACAGCTTAACCTGATAGTGCTGTTCCAGTTTTTTAATCCTTTCACTGGCAGCTTGCAAGGAAATTGACGAGTATTCGGCACCCCTGGTCAGGCTGCCAGTTTCAGCAATATTTAAAAACAGCTTTAAATCAAATAAATCCAGACGCATCTACAGGATGCTCATTGCAAAGAATCCATCTATCTTAAACAATTCTTTTGAGATAAAAAAAGCAGCCTTGGCAGCTGCTATTAAATTAATTACTTGGAATCTATTTTTTATCGACCAGGCTGAAGAACCAGTTCAGGAATAAGGCTGCAAATGTTGCAGTACCAATTCCACCCAGGTTGAAATCACCAAAGGTCAGGGCAAAGTCACCCGTACCTAAAATAATGGTCACAGCCGCAACCATCAGATTTTTGTTTTGTGAGAAGTCGACTTTATTTTCAATCCAGATTTTTGCACCGGCAATGGTGATCAAACCAAAGACTACAATCGAAGCACCAGTCAGAATCGCAGTTGGAATGGTATGAATGATTGCACCAAACTTCGGTGATAAACCCAGGAACACAGCAAACACACCGGCTACGGCAAAGATAATGGTGGAGTAAACCCGGGTGACTGCCATTACACCGATGTTTTCACCATACGTGGTCATCCCCGGAGCACCGACACCACCAGCCAAGGTAGTCGCAACACCATCTGCAACAAAGGCTTTACCGATATGCGGATCCAGGTTTTCTCCAGTCATTGCGCCGACTGCTTTAATATGCCCAAGGTTTTCAGCGACCAGAATCAAGGCAATCGGTGCAATAATCAGCATGGCATTCAATTCAAAAGTCGGCGCATGAAAGGTTGGTAAACCAAACCAGGCAGCCTGCTGAATTGGCAGGAAATTAATTGCAGTGCCATAACCCATGACATTGCTAAGTACGAAATAGATCAGATACGCTAACAATAGACCGACTAATAATAATAGACGTTGCAGTAAGCCACGAGTGAATACGGCAATTGAACCCATACACAATACTGTGACCAAAGACATCCACATATTAAAAGTATTGCCCATCACGCTTTTTACAGTCACAGGGGCCAGGTTCAAGCCAATAATCATGACCACTGCACCAGTGACGACTGGTGGCATCAGTTTTTCAATCCAGCGGGTCCCTGTTGCCATGACCAGAAAACCCATCAAGGCATAGAAGATACCACAGGCAATAATCCCGCCTGCTGCAACGCCAATATTCGGATTGAGACCGCCACCACCGGCATAACCGGTTGCCGCAATCACCACACCAATGAAGGCAAAGCTTGAACCTAAATAACTTGGAACTCGACCACCTGTCATTATAAAGAACAGAATGGTACAGATCCCTGACATTAAAATTGCCAGGTTTGGATCAAAGCCCATTAAAAACGGGGCCAGTACAGTGGCACCAAACATTGCAAAAGCGTGTTGTACACCCAGAATTACAGTTTGTGCGGGTGGTAAATACTCTGCGGTACCTACTGGTCGTGCATCGATACTGCCCTCATAAGGGCGCCATTTGGGAAACCAACTGGACATAAAATGAGCACTCAAAAGATAAATTGAGCACATCATACTCTTGTTCTTTCGAAGATTTAATTACCAAAACAAAATTTTTGTTCAAATTAATTCTATGACTTTATTTGAGATTTTACCGTGTGGTAAAAGTAAAGTGGTTTAAAAATAAAGTGAAATCAGTAGATTAATTCATCAGCTACTTCTTGGGATGATCTATAAATAAATCTAATGTGATATATAAAAGAAAGCTTTTTTGGCTATTGACTGATCAATAAAAAAGCACATCATGGAGATGTGCTTCTTCATGATTAAAAAATTACTTAGCCCGTATTACGTAAACCAGCGGCAATTCCGGCAATACTTACCATTAAGGCATGATCTACCGGGGTGTGTTCAGCATTTTGCTCTGCCAGATACAGACGACGGCGTTTCATTAGTTCGGCCTGTAACAAGTGCAGCGGCAGTAAATAGGGCTTACGCACACGCATTGATTGATCCAGTACATCGTTACTGGTCAGCAGTTTTGATTCACCTTTTAAGGTCAGCAGCGTTTGTACCGCATCTTTCAGACGTTGACGCAGTTCCTCACCCAATACTTTCAGGTCGGGATCATGAGTCAAGTGTGACTCATAATACAATGCCACATCACCATCTGCTTTGGACAGGACCATTTCCAGCATATCAATCAGGGTCTGGAAATATGGCCACTGCGCTAGCATTTCATCGAGTGTGGCACGTTGACCCTGATCCAGTACCTCATTTAATGCAGCACCGGTACCGAGCCAGGCAGGTAGCATCAAACGGATCTGGGTCCAGGCAAACACCCATGGAATTGCACGTAAAGATTCAATCCCACCACTGACTTTACGTTTCGCTGGACGTGAACCTAAGGGCAGCATTTGCAGTTCCAGCTCAGGAGTAACGGTACGCAGGTATTTTACAAAGTGGGGATTTTCACGGACTGTCTGGCGATAGACCTGTACCGATAAATCGGTCATCTGATGCATCAGGTCACGCCATTCTGTTTTCGGCACAGGGGGCGGCAATAGCGTTGCTTCCAGTGTTGCCGCGGTATAGATCTCCAGGTTTTGTAGCGCGATACCTTCCAGACCGAACTTGAAGCGGATCATCTCACCCTGTTCAGTGACACGAATCGCACCTGAGATCGAGCCGGGTGGTTGTGAGAACAGGGCCTGTTGTGTTGGAGCACCCCCTCGGCTGATTGAACCGCCACGGCCGTGGAACAGCGTCAGCTGGATACCATGCTGTTTTGCAACAGCCGTCAGTTCCTCTTGGGCACGGTATTGCGCCCAGTTGGCAGACATAAAACCGGCATCCTTGGCTGAATCTGAATAGCCAATCATGACTTCATGCTTGCCCTGAATATGCTGTTTATACCAGTGCATATTGAACAGGGTCGACATGGTGCTGGCTGCGCCGTCGAGATCTTTCAAAGTTTCAAAGAGAGGCACTACACGTAAAGCCTGTTTGATGCCTGCTTCTTTTTGCAGCAATAAAACCGCCAGTACATCACTTGGATATTCCGCCATCGAAATGATATAGGCACCGAGTGATTCACTTGGCTGTTCTGCCAGCGTACGCATGGTCGCGAAGACTTCCTGCACATCCGGATGCTCAATCAGGCTGCCGGCCGGTTCATTGAGGTATTTTGGTAATAACGGACGCTTGCTTTGCAGTTCCTGTAATAAGAAATTTTGACGTGCCTGTTCAGTCCAGGTTTCAAAATTACCTAAGCCAAGATACTCCGTAATCGCAGAGATCGCCTGACGGTGACGGCCAGATTCTTGACGGATATCCAGTTTCAGCAATTCAATGCCGAAACTGTTCACACGGTAAATAAAGTCCAGCAGTTTGCCATTGGCAATTTCCGGCAGATTGCACGCTAGCAGCGAGCGATAGCACAGCAATAAAGGCTGTAATAACTCATCTTTGGTTTTAATTACCTGGCTGTCATCGGCATCATGACCATGCAGTTTTTCTGCTAGCCAGTGCCGCGTTGCTTTCAGGCGTTCACGGGTGTCACGGAGATATTCACGATAAGGTTCCGGATGTGAGCTGCCCAGCGCCTGTTGCAGTTCTTCACTGCATTGCTGGATCGACAGTTCCCAGCGCAGATCTTCAATATCACGTAAATACAGATCAGCAGCTTTCCAGCGTGACAGCCATAGTACTTCCTGAGTAATGTGATGGGTCACATTCGGGTTACCGTCACGGTCACCTCCCATCCAGGAGGCAAAACGCACTGGCGCAACACTGAGCGGTAATGACTGACCGCACTGTTGCTGTACCATGCCATCCAGTTCACGGATGAATTTTGGTACTGCATTCCATAAGGTCTGTTCAATGGTAGTAAAGCCCCATTTGGCTTCATCGACTGGTGTCGGACGATGCTGACGGATTTCATCGGTCTGCCAGGCAGACGTGATTAGCTGTTTCAGTTCGGCCAAAACGGCTTGGCGTTCACGCGGGGTGAGTTTCTGCTGGTCGCATTTGGACAGACAGTCATTGATACCATCATATTTTTGAATCAGGGTACGTCGGCTGACTTCAGTCGGATGCGCAGTCAGTACCAGTTCAATTTTCAGTTCACAGATCTGCTGATATAGGCTTTCAGCGGAAATTTCCTGCTGTTTAAATTTTTCAAATAGGGGAACCAGGGGATTTGGCGATTCGGCAGTTTCATCAAATTCGCTTTGACGGCGACGACGGACCACGTGATATTGCTCGGCAATATTGGCAAAGTTCAGGAAATGGGTAAAGGCGCGGGTAAGCGGAAGAATTTCATCATCTTCCAGACTGAGAAATAGCTGTTCGAGTTGTTTTTCTGCTTCTAGCTGGCCGTCGCGAGCACCTTTGGAAAGCGCCCGAATCTGTTCCACCTGATTAAACAAATCCTGCCCCGCATGTAGCTTTAAGGTTTCACCGAGCAGATTGCCCAGTAAACGTACGTCTTCGCGTAGTGGTGCATCAATTTGTTGAGCCATTTTTATATTCCCTCTGTTGCATTTCCTGACTATACCGCGCCTGGAAAGCATTCCAAGCCCATTACAGACAAAAGTCGGACACGACCTGCCTATAAAATAGCAAGGTGAATGCCAATTTGTATGAATCTAATTACAAATTGGCATTTTAGGCGGCATAGCGCAATAAGAAAATATGAATAGCGTCCTGAATAATTATTTGCTGTTTTTCTAAGGCAGGTACGGGAAACACACCCAGCAGAACTTTCTGATGCCGGTTACCAAATAGCAGTGAGAGCATCAGTTCAGTTTGACGCAATGGATCATCTTGCTGAATAAAATGATAGCTCTGGGCCAGATGAAAGAACTCTTGCCAGAGCTGGCTTAATCGCAGATGCGAGGCATTAAAGAATTGTTGAGTTAAAGGACTTTGCTCGGAAGCCAGTTCCATCAGCAGTAAATCCAGTTTAATCGCTTCCGGCAGATTGACCATATTCATCGACAATATACAGGCTTCATGCAACGCATCACGAAAATTGCTCTCGGCATGCAGCAGCGTCGTTGGACTGGCTGGAATCAGATGCTCGCAGGTATCCTCAATCGCGCAGGTAAACAGTGTGGCTTTGTCCTGAAAATGGTTATACACCGTCAGCTTGGTTACGCCTGCAGCCTGCGCAATCTGGTTCATGCTGGAACCATGATAGCCATGCTGCAGAAACAGGTGTTTGGCCGCATCCAGAATACGCCGGCGCTTTTCGAGATCTTTAGGACGTCCTACGGGAATTTGCACATTTTTTTCCAAAAAAAATAAAAATGGTCATTGTTTTATGGGGGGAATTCTAATTAGTGTGCCGCATGGTATATTAATTAAAAAATAACCAGTTCACTATAGCGCAGTCTATCGAACAGAAAAATCATTATTTGATAAGAGCAGACAACATGAGCACGATTCAGTACGTCCTGACCGGCATGATTATAGCTTGCAGTGTGACCTTAGGGGGATGCAGCAAAAACAATGCGGCCACAGAACAGGAAGTTCCCTTTGTCATGGTGACTCAGCCGAATACTTCCTATTTAGAACAGAAAAGCTATGCCGGGGATGTGCAGGCACGTCAGCAAACGCCGCTGGCGTTCCGGGTCGCTGGTCAGATCATCCAGCGCTATGTCGATGTCGGGGATCAGGTGCGGGTCGGGCAGGTACTGGCAAGCTTAGATGTCAAGGATGCGGAACTGCAGTTAAACGCAGCGCGTGCCCAACTGGAAAGTGCCCAGTCCGCAGCCAAAATTGCGGAAGATGAACTGAACCGTTTTAAACAGTTACTGCCGGCCAATGCGGTCAGCCGCTCGCAATATGATGCAGTCGAGAATCAATATAAGGCAGCTAGATCGAATCTAAAGCAGGCCCAGTCCAATTATGATGTCAGCCGTAACCAGACGGGTTATAACCGCTTAATTGCCAATAAAAATGGCGTGATTACTGCACGTCATATTGAAGTCGGTCAGGTCGTGGCAGCAGGACAGGCAGCCTTTGAAATTGCACTCTCCGGAGATCGTGAAGTGGTGATTGGGGTACCGGAACAGGCGGTGAGCGAGATTAAGGTTGGTCAGCCGGCCTGGGTTACCCTCTGGTCGAAAAAAGATGAAAAATTCAGTGCTTATGTGCGTGAGATTTCTCCGGCTGCAGATCAGTCCCGGACTTTTACGGTGCGGGTAGCACTACGTGAAGGTCAGAAGTCGATTCAGCTCGGACAAAGTGCCCGTGTGTTTTTTATCAAAACTCAGGACAATGCGCTGAGCGTACCCTTATCCAGTGTCTCTGCGACGGATGGCCAGGCCTATGTCATGGTGGTTAAGCCGGATTCTACCGTGCGTAAGCTGCCGGTACAGATTGGTGCTTATGGCCGTGACTCTGTGCCTGTGCTGAGTGGCCTCAAAGCAGATGATTATGTCGTGATTGGAGGCATTCACCTGCTCCGGGATCAACAAAAAATCCGTCCGATTGACCGTCAGAACCGTAGTGTGACCATTCGGGCTGGAGGTTAAACATGAATTTTAACCTTTCCGAATGGGCCCTGAAAAATAAGGGTCTGGTGCTGTACTTCATGATTCTGCTCGGTCTGGTCGGCATCATGTCCTATTCCAAACTGTCACAGAGCGAAGATCCACCTTTTACCTTTAAGGTGATGGTGGTCCAGACCTACTGGCCGGGGGCCAGTGCACAGGAAGTTTCCCTGCAGGTCACGGACCGGATTGAAAAGGAGCTGATGACCACGGGACAGTATGAACGCATTATGGCGTACTCACGTCCAGGGGAATCTTTGGTGACCTTTATTGCCAAAGACAGTTTACGCTCCAAAGATATTCCTGATGTTTGGTATCAGGTGCGCAAAAAAGTCAATGATATCCGGCATGAACTGCCACAAGGCGTGCAAGGTCCGTTCTTTAACGATGAATTCGGCGATACCTTCGGCAATATCTATGTGCTGAAAGGCAAAGATTTCGACTACGCGACACTCAAAGAATATGCCGACCGTCTGCAACTGCAATTGCAGCGTGTCAAAGATGTTGCCAAAGTTGAGCTGATTGGCCTGCAAGACCAGAAAATCTGGATTGAGATTTCTAATACCAAAGCTGCACAGCTGGGTATTCCAGTCACTGCCATTCAGCAATCGCTACAACAGCAAAATGCTATGAGCAATGCCGGTTTCTTTGAAACTGACACAGACCGGATTCAGGTTCGGGTCAGCGGTGCATTGCAGACTGTAGAAGAGCTACAGCAGATGCCACTGTATGTGAATGGTAAAACCATCCAGCTCGGCGATGTCGCAGAGGTCTATCGCGGCTTTACCGATCCCGCCCAGCCACGTATGCGTTTTATGGGGGAAAACGGCATTGGTATTGCGGTATCGATGCGTAAGGGTGGGGACATCATTGCCTTGGGTAAACATCTGGAACAGGAATTTGCCCGCCTGCAGAAATCCCTGCCTCTGGGGATGGACCTGCAAAAAGTATCGGATCAGCCGGTGGCGGTCAAACGCAGTATCAACGAGTTTATGAAGGTGCTGGCGGAAGCGGTGATTATCGTGCTTCTGGTCAGCTTCTTCTCTCTCGGTTTCCGTCCGGGTCTGGTGGTGGCTTTTTCGATTCCTTTGGTGCTGGCGATGACCTTTGCCGGGATGCAGCTATTTGATGTCGGTCTGCACAAGATTTCCCTAGGTGCACTGATTCTGGCACTTGGCCTGCTGGTCGATGATGCCATTATTGCCATTGAGATGATGGCGATCAAAATGGAACAGGGCTATAGCCGGCTGGAAGCTGCCGGGCATGCCTGGCGTACCACGGCATTTCCGATGTTGACCGGAACCCTGATTACGGCAGCTGGCTTCCTGCCAATTGCGACTGCTGCATCCAGCACTGGGGAATATACCCGTTCTATCTTTCAGGTGGTGACCCTGGCCTTGCTGGTGTCCTGGATTGCTGCGGTGCTGTTTGTCCCTTATCTGGGTGACAAACTCCTGCCGGATTTTAATAAAGACCTGATCCAGAAAGCACCTTGGTATCAGCGCCTCTGGGCACGTCTGCGCAAGCAGCCTGAACCAGAGCCGATTGTGCATCATGCGGGGGAGCATCATGATCCTTATCAAACCCGGTTCTATCAGGGTTTTAGACGCTGGGTAAATACCTGTGTCACTTATCGCAAGACCGTGATTGCGTTGACTGTAGGAATTTTTGTCCTGTCGATCATCATGTTTAAATTGGTACCGCAACAGTTCTTTCCACCCTCCAATCGGGCGGAGATCCTGGTCGATCTGAAACTAGAAGAGGGGGCTTCACTGAAAGCCACCGAAGCTGCTGTGAAAAAAGTCGAAGCTTTCCTGTCTAAACAGGAGGGCATTGATAATTACGTGGTTTACGTCGGCACCGGTTCACCGCGTTTCTATTTGCCACTTGATCAGCAATTGCCTCAAACCAGCTTTGCCCAGTTTGTGGTACTGGCCTCTTCCCTGGAAGATCGCAATGAAATCCGTGAATCTTTAAGCAAGCAGATTCGTCTGCTGTTACCTGAAGTACGTACTCGTGTATCCTTGCTGGAAAATGGTCCACCAGTCGGCTATCCACTTCAATTCCGGGTGTCGGGTGAAGACTTGGCACTGGTACGCAGCTGGGCACAAAAAGTCGCTGCCAAGGTAGCTGAAAACCAGAACACCACCAATGTGCATCTGGACTGGGGCGAGCCAAGTAAAGTGATCAAATTAGACATTGATCAGGACCGTGCCCGTCAGATGGGTGTGAGCAGTAGTGATCTGGCCAATTTCCTGAACAGCTCCATTGCAGGCGCGGGACTGGATCAGTTCCGGGAAAAACGTGAGCTGATTGAAATCCGTCTGCGTGGTGAGCAGGCTGAACGTGTCGATGTGGCATCTTTAAGCAGTCTGGCGGTACCCACTGCACGTGGTAACTTTGTGCCCTTGGCGCAGATTGCCAATATTGAATACAGCTTTGAAGAAGGACTAATCTGGCATCGTAACCGTTTGCCGACGATTACCGTACGTGCGGATATCCGTAGCAATTTACAACCAGCCACCGTGGTCAATCAGCTTGCTCCTGTCTTGGAGAGCATTAAAGATCAATTACCAAGTGGCTACTTGATTGAGGTAGGTGGAACCGTAGAGGAATCAGCACGAGGTCAGACATCTGTGAATGCCGGTATGCCATTGTTCCTGGCAGTGGTTCTGACCCTGCTGATGATCCAGCTAAGAAGTATGTCACGGACCTTTATTGTGTTCCTGACCGCGCCACTGGGCATCATTGGCGTGGTACTCTTTCTGTTATTGTTCAATAAACCGTTTGGTTTCGTCGCCATGCTGGGTACGATTGCACTCTCAGGCATGATCATGCGTAATTCCCTGATTCTGATTGATCAGATCGAACAGGATATTCAGGCTGGAGAATCACAATGGGATGCCATCATCAATGCCACGGTACGCCGTTGCCGTCCAATTGTATTGACTGCCCTGGCTGCTGTACTGGCCATGATTCCACTTTCACGTAGCATTTTCTTCGGTCCAATGGCGGTTGCCATCATGGGCGGACTGATTGTGGCGACACTGTTAACCCTGTTTTTCCTGCCGGCCTTGTATGCGCAATGGTTTAAGGTAAAGAAAACTTCGCAATCGGTCTAAAACTGTCTTAAAATCAGGTGCGAAATATTAAATTTTTTAATATAGTAGTGCCTGATAATTTTACAATTTTAAAAAATGCGAAGTTGCCGTTTTTCCCGTGTTGCAGAAACGGACAACGAGGTTGAAAGAGACATGAATCAAAAAAGTTTAACTCAAATGCGGCGCTCTGTAGCCATTGCATATGTGTTCATGTTTTTGGCCTCTTTTACCGTGATTTTTGGAATTTTTTCTTATTGGTTAGCACGCAAAGTCGCTCAGGTCGACTATGCAGAAGTCTGGCTACAGGCACAAGCGCTGTGGATCATGCGTAATGTGGTGATCTATACCATGCTGGCTGTTTTTGCAGCCCTCTGGTTTATTCCGCTCTTTTTCCATGCCTGGGACAGCATGTTATGGGTGAAAGCTTGCACGGTCGCTGGCGTCGTATTCAGCTTTATTGCGTTTATTTTCATGATTAATGCCTGGTTCAAGGGCGTGTCCAAATTCTATCAAAGCAAAGCTGTTTTCTAGGCTTTCGATTTTTTTTCATATTCCCCCTTGTAAAAACTGGTTTGACCCCCAATTTCAGACCACAGTTAAGTATTAAATAAAATTCCGTGAGGAGCATCGCCAGACATGGCTAAACGTGATTATTATGAGGTTTTGGGTGTTGCTAAAACCGCTAGTGATGATGAGATTAAAAAAGCCTACCGTAAGTTGGCGATGAAATATCATCCAGACCGCAACCCTGACAATCCAGAAGCTGAAGAAAAGTTCAAGGAAGCTTCAGAAGCTTATGAAGTACTGTCTGACAGCGAAAAGCGCAGCATGTACGACCGCATGGGCCATCAGGCCTTTGAAGGTGGTATGGGCGGCGGTGGTGGCTTCGGCGGTGGTTTTAGCGCAGAAGATATTTTCAGCCAGTTCGGTGACATCTTTGGTGGGGCATTTGGTGGCGGTCGTCAGCAACAACGTGCGCGCCGTGGTTCTGACTTACGTTATGTGATGGAACTGAGCCTGGAAGAAGCAGTCAAAGGCGTCAAGAAAACTATTACCTTCACTGCGCCTGCACCGTGTGATGCCTGTGATGGTAAAGGCTCTAAAAATCCGAATGATGTGGAAACTTGTCCGACCTGTCATGGTGCGGGCCAGGTACGTATGCAGCAGGGGTTTTTCTCTGTACAGCAAACCTGTAGCACCTGTCGTGGTCAAGGCAAGATCATCAAGAATCCATGTAATAAATGTCATGGTTCGGGCGTATCTGATCGTCAGCAAACCCTGGAAGTTACCATTCCAGCCGGTGTGGACAATGGCGACCGCGTACGTTTAACCGGTAAAGGTGAAGCGATCCGTGATGGTCAATCAGGCGATCTGTACGTAGAAGTGGTGGTGCGTGAGCACGAGATCTTCCAGCGTGATGGTGCTGACCTGTATATGGATGTGCCTGTTTCAATTGCTGATGCTGCATTGGGTAAAGAGATTGAAATCCCAACCCTGGATGGCCGTGTCAGCCTGAAAATCCCGGAAGGTACGCAAACCGGTAAATTATTCCGTTTACGTGGTAAGGGTGTAAAACCTGTTCGTACCAGCATGACTGGTGACCTGTTATGCCGGATTGTGGTTGAAACACCAGTAAACCTGACTGCACGTCAGCGTGAATTGCTGAAAGAGCTGCAAGCATCAATGGATGGGGAAGGTAGCCAATCTTCACCGAAGAAAAAATCATTCTTTGATCGTCTGTTTGACTAATTGAATGAAAATAAAAAAGGACGCTCAGGCGTCCTTTTTTTAGATCTCAGCTTTACAGTTCACCGATTTTTAAAGAGAAAAAATTGGTATCTTCCTCAGATTTCTATATAAGTTTACTGCTTAGTAAAGCTCCTGTCATACCTTACATTCCTGTGGCTTGAACTTACTCTGTTATTTCAACAAAGCTAACATAAATGATACTGATCTCATCTTTTGCAATTTGTTGAAGTAGCTAAACTGATTATAAGAATAAACAAGTTGATCACGCATATTTTTTTAAAATTTAAGGTAACCGAGATGATAAAAGTAAATATTGGTATTTCAGCCGAAGACAGAGCGGAAATTGTAGAAGGTCTATCCAGACTACTTGCCGATAGCTACACCTTATATTTAATGACCCATAACTTTCATTGGAATGTCACCGGCCCGCAATTTAATACTTTACATAACATGTTCATGCAGCAATATACCGAACAGTGGAATGCTTTGGACATCATTGCAGAACGGATCCGTTCTTTAGGCTTTCCGACACCAGGAACCTATCAGCAGTTTGCAAAACTGACTTCTATTGAAGAAATTGAAGGTGTACCTAAAGCAGAGGAAATGATTCATTTACTGGTCAATGCCCATGAGACGGTTGCCCGTACCGCAAGAAGCATGTTTGACATTGTAGACAAGGCAAATGACCAGCCAACTGCAGATATCCTGACTCAACGACTGAATGTACACGAGAAAACAGCCTGGATGTTAAGAAGCCTGTTAGAAGAGTAAATCTTTCAGATATTCAAAGCTGAATTTTTAGTTTTCTATTTCCAAAGTATTGCTCTCATACAACTGGTCCATGGTTATCCTATGGGCTTTTTATATTTTTAATCCTGAGCTCATAATGTATACAGGAAAAATAGCTTGCCCAATATTTTATAGAAAGCCGACTCTTTAGAATTTAATTAAACATTTCCTGCATATCAAAAACGCTCATGACCTTCTTTAATTCTTTTCATTGATTTTTATGCGATCAATCTTAGTGTTAGGAGCGAGTTTTGCTATAGTAAGAACAATTTCGAATCAATATCAGGACTATGTTATGTCAGCGACACCACGCATTGGAATTTTAGGTGCAGGCGGCCGTATGGGGCGCATCCTTATTCAGGCGGTGAAAGAAGCCGGCTATCAATTGGGCGCAGCAGTTGAACGCCCAGAAAGTACTTTAATTGGTACAGATGCAGGTGAAATGGCAGGTATTGGTGCAGTTGGCGTAAAAGTTGTGGGTAGCCTTGAAGAAGTGGTGAAAGACTGTGATGTTGTCATTGACTTCACTGCACCTGCAGCCACTATACATCACCTTAAAGTGTGCCGTGAAAATGGCGTGGCCATCGTGATTGGTACCACGGGTCTCAACGACGAACAAAAAGCTTACCTCGATGAGTCTGCAACTGAAACCCCTGTGGTCTACGCTGCCAACTATTCAGTGGGTGTAAACGTGTC
The DNA here is from genome assembly GCF_052044895.1 of Acinetobacter sp. 22323. Taxonomy (NCBI): domain Bacteria; kingdom Pseudomonadati; phylum Pseudomonadota; class Gammaproteobacteria; order Moraxellales; family Moraxellaceae; genus Acinetobacter; species Acinetobacter sp. 22323. Next base: position 39,464 of record NZ_JBQEOL010000002.1, read on the forward strand.
AATTAAACTACTAGAGCTAGCATCTAAAGTATTTGGTGATACCGTTGATATTGAAGTGATTGAAGCGCACCATCGTCATAAAGTGGATGCACCATCAGGTACAGCACTGATGTGGGGTGAGGCAATTGCAGGTGCACTCGGCCGTGATCTGAAAAAAGATGCAGTCTATCACCGTGAAGGCCATACAGGTCCACGTGAGCGCCAAAGTATCGGCTTCCAAACGATTCGTGGTGGTGATATTGTGGGTGAACATACAGCGATGTTTATTGCCGATGGCGAACGCGTTGAAATTACCCATAAAGCCACTAACCGCATGAACTTCGCTTCAGGTGCAGTACGTGCCGCGGCTTGGGTAGTTGGTCGCGAAGCGCGCAAATATGACATGAAAGATGTACTTGGTTTTAACGATATTCAAGTTTAAATTTTCGTCAAAATCATTTATAAGTATAAGAATAACTAAAACTAAAATAAGACGACAATGGAATGAAAAAAGTCATACTCATGTTCTGTGCTGTGGCATTTGCCGCCGCAGCACAGCCTAAATCTGTACCGAATGCCAAACTCAGTATTAATAAAAATAATATCAAGGTCTGGACCTATCAAGACAAGAACAATCCGGTTTTTCTGTATAAAGCTGAAACGACCTATGATGTACCGATCGAACAGGCGGTGCACCTGATTATTGATGTCGATAATGCAGTAAAATGGGTGCCTTATATGGGCAATGTGAAGGTACTCTCCCGGGATGACAAAAAGGGCGATTTCACCTTGTATATGGTGCTGGATTTCCCATTTCCGCTGAAAGACCGGGACTTAGTGGTACAAGGGAAAATGATCCGTGAAGCCAATGGCCAGATCACGATTAAGAACAAAGCTATTCAAAAGGGCTATCCACTGAATCCGGATTATGTACGCTTGACCCATTATGAAGGTGACTGGACTTTTAACCGTTTAGGCGAGAAAAAGGTCAAGGTCTCTACCTATGGTTATGCCAATCCTGAAGGCTCTATCCCGCTGACCTTTGTAAACATGTTTGTACAGCAGCAGCCTTATCAGATGTTGCAAAAAATGAAGCTGGAACTGAATAAATCCTCGACAGTTCCGGTATTGCCAGAAGCATTGCGTTAGCTGGATGGCGAATCTTTAATCGTGTGGCGCACAAGATTAAAGCTCTCAATAGAGAGACCATCCGTCAACTGGCTTTACAGGGGATCGGCATTACCTGTCTATCAAGTTTTCTGGTTAAAGACGATTAACAGCCAGGTGGTTTACAGGCCCTGTTTGAAGACCAGATTGAGCTGCATTATCAAAAAATTATGCGATCTATCACCGGCAGGAACATTTGCCTAAACGCATATATCTATTTATTAAGTTTCTGGCCCAGAAACTGGCCAAATATTTATAAATATACCTATAAGAAAATCTACCCTATTCCTAGGAGAGGGTAGATTTATATTCAATCAGGAATAAAATCAAAAGTCTGCTTTCAGTACAATCCGATAGCGGGCCTTGCCAGAATGCAGGCGTTCAATCGCTGTATTGATGTCTGACATTGGAAATAATTCAATTTGTGGCGCAATATTTTTACGCGCAGCAAATTTCAGTAACTGACGTAAAGCTACTGGAGAGCCTGTCGGTGAACCAGTCACGGATTTGGCACCGCCAATTAATGAGCCAGCCGAAATCTGCATCGGCTCTAAAGGTAAGCCAAGCATATGCACGGTACCATTCGGTGCCAGTGTCGCCAGATAAGCCTGCCAGTCCAACGTGACATTCACGGTACTGAGCAGCAGATCGAATTTACCGCGAAGTTTTTTAATCGCTGCCGGATCACGGCTGTTCACCACATGATCCGCGCCCATGGCTTTGAGCTCATCGGTTTTATCCAGATTGGAGGTAAAAGCAGTAATTTCACAGCCCCAGGCTTTGAGCAATTTAATGGCGATATGCCCTAAACCGCCAATGCCAATAACCCCGACATGGTGAATGGCCTGAATCTGATGTTTCAGAATCGGATCAAATACGGTAATACCACCACAGAGCAGGGGACCGGCACTGGTCGGATCCAGATCTTCCGGTAGAGGAATTGCCCATTGCCAGCCAGCACGGACTTTATCGGCGAAACCACCGGCATGACCCACAATTGTCGCCACCTGACCCCCAGTACACATGACCTGTTGACCTGCAATACATGGGTCACAATGCTGACAACTTTCTGCTGTCCAGCCAATGCCGACACGCTGACCGACCTTTAAACCTTTGGCTTCCGACCCCAGTTGTGTGATTGTGCCAATAATTTCATGGCCGGCTACAACAGGATAGACCGAAGATCCCCAGTCATTATTGAGCACTGAAATATCGGAATGGCACAGGCCACAATATTCAACTTTGACTTCCACCTGATGTGGCTGAAGTTCACCTGCATCAAATTGATAAGGCTCTAGTGCGGCACCTGCAGACATCGCGGCATAGGCTTGAATGGTATTATTAGACATGGGCTCAGCTCTTATTTGAATGAGAGGATCTTGTTTTAAAGTGACAGTGATTTTCATGGTCATCGACCATGCCCACTGCCTGCATAAAGGCATAACAAATCGTTGGACCAACAAATCTGAAACCGGCTTTTTTCAAGGCCTTGGACATGCGCTGACTTTCAGCAGTTTGCGCCGGAGCCTGCCGATAATTTGCCACATCATTATTTAAACGTGGCTGCCGGGCAAAAGACCATAACCATTCGACTACATCATGACCTTGAGATTTCAGCTGTTGCCAGGCTCGGGCATTATCCCGAATTGCGGTCAGTTTACCGATATGCCGGATCAGACTAGCATCTTGCAGTTTTGCTGTGAGTTGCTCATCTGTAAAAGCAGCAATGGTTGCAATAGAATATTGAAAGAAATGTTCACGGTATGCTTCACGCTTTTTCAGGACCGTGATCCAGGCCAATCCTGCTTGCTGTCCTTCCAGACACAGCATTTCAAACAGACGCGGTTCATCCAGAACAACCTGACCCCATTCCTGGTCGTGATATTGAATATAAAGAGGATTATCGGAGCACCAGCCACAGCGTTGAATGGTCATGTGATGCTCCTTATTTTTAGAGTTTAAACGTGGTCCATTGATCTTGCTGGTTATCCCAGTAAGACAGCTCTGCCTGCTCCAGATCACTAAACTGGATCCAGGCATCTTTACCGTTTTTATCGGCATAACCGGTACTGATCAGAAGTGCATCTTCGGTGATTTCCATAATCCAGCCCTGATAAGTCTGGTCATTGAGCACGATTTTTTGTTGATTGCCTGATTCAGCAAATTCTACCAGACGGTTGATCAACGCTTCTGACATGTACATTTCCTAAGATTAACGTAAATATGGATAGGGATTTACTGCACCACGGCCTTTACCCTGCAGATAAAGCCCATAATGCAGGTGAGGCGCAGTATGCCGTGCATTACCGCTATTGCCAACATAGCCAATTACCTGACCTTTTTTGACATAGTCCCCGACACTCAAGCCGCGCTTATGCCCGTCGAGATGCGCATAATAATGCCAGGTTCCACCCGGGCCGAGTATCCAGATCACTTTACCACCCAAATTGTTATTGCGTAAGTCTGCAATCAGGCCCTCCGTCGCACTCAGAACCTTGGTTCCACGTGGAGCCATAATGTCGATACCTTCATGCAGGCGGCCACTGCTACGGGAAGCGCCCCAGGTATCCTTGAGCTGGCGTGTCTTGATGTTATCTACCGGGATCGGCAGCCGGGAGGGCATTGATGTATTTCTCAGTTGCTGCACCAGAATCGGATTTAGTACTGCAGAACCCGACTGTTTTGGAGTAGAGCTACACGCTGCCAATAGCAGCATCAAAACAGAAATAATGGCAAAACGAATATTGTGCTGCAAAGCATCCTTCCTTGTGCACCTGTATCAAATTCAAAATTATTAAGTTAAAAATCTCGTATTTCTAAATATGTCACAGTTGAGTTGCAGAGATCAATTTTTTCATTGCTGTGGGGATGCCGGCCTGAACTGCCGCGGTTGGCTCTAGCCAGATACCGTTCAGTTCAATAGCTAAATGCTCTTGCAGATCAGCATCAATAGCAAATACTAGACCTTCCAGCTGCCAGGTAAAATGGGTAAAACTATGCGAAATTTCGACTTTTTGTATGAACTGTTTTAAACCTAGACTCTGTTTTAATACATCCAGTTCATGTACTTCTTCGATAATCGGCAAGCACCATAGACCACCCCAAAGTCCAGTATTAGGACGTTGCTGCCACAGCCATTGATCACCACATTGTAAGATCAGTACCTGGGCAGATTTCACCGGTACTGGTTTTTTAGCTTTTTTAAAAGGTAGCTCGTTTTCTAAGCCTTGCTGATGTGCCTGGCAATGCTGTTGCATCGGACAATACAGACACAGCGGTTTCTTGGGCGTACAAACTGTGGCTCCCAGATCCATAATTGCCTGGGTATAGTCATGATTACGTTCGTTAGGACATAGCTCTTCAGCCAGTTGCCACATGGCACGTTCATGAATGGGCTTAGATAGATCATCTTCAATGGCAAAGAAACGTGACAAAACCCGTTTGACATTACCATCCATAATCACGCCGTATTTACGTAACCCTAAAGACATCAATGCACCAGCCGTCGAGCGGCCAATACCCGGCAGGGCCATCCATTCTTCCAGGGTTTCAGGAAAATGACCTTGCTTAGCTACAATTCCAGCTGCTTTGTGCAGATTACGTGCCCGGGCATAATAGCCGAGTCCAGCCCAGTAGGGGGCAACCTCATCCCAAGTCGCGGTTCCCAAGTCCTGAACCGTAGGAAAGCGTGCAATAAAACGGTCAAAGTACTGTAATACCGTTTTGACCTGAGTCTGCTGTAGCATAATTTCAGAGACCCAGACTTTGTAAGGATCATTTGCTACCTGCCACGGCAAGTCATGCCGGCCATGAACATCAAACCATTCTAAAAGCGCATCTGAAAATACAAACATGAATACTGAACAAGGCAGGGAAACAGGAAGGCATTATAGCGGATTCAGCTGAAGGAATCGGTGAAAAGTGTATCAAGGTAAATAGACAGATCAGGCAATAAAAAAAGTGAATGATCCGAAGTTCATTCACTCTGGTAAAACTTGATCTAAAAACTGATTTTAGTCTTCAATTCCCCAACGGGCATCCAGTTTCAACACTTTGCCTTCATAACGTGGAATAAGGTGAATATGCAGATGTTCAGACTTTGCCTTAAATACCTCACCATCGTTAAAGCCTACATGAAAGCCAGCCGGTTGATAGCGTAAATTCAGTTCATTACGTGCCTGTTCCAGCAAAGACATCAGGCTTTTACGTTCTTTATCGGTAATTTCAAAAAAGGAAGCCACATGACGTAGCGGAACGATCACACTATGCCCTTGGGATAATGAATTCGGTTCAGGCAACACCACACCAAAGTCATTTTTGGCAATGACATCATATTCGTCATAGTTGCAGTATGGACAGTTGTTCTCAGCCATTTCATTCTCCTTATTTCTTCTTGAATAATCATTTTTTGCACTAATCCGCTCCCCCTCAGAGTGGAATAGCACAAATATTCTTTACGCCAGGCGACGTGCCAGCAGGGCATACATTGCCTCAAGGCTCTGTTTTTCTGCTTCAGCATTGTAACCAAGGTCTACACCATTGGCTTTGGCCCGTTCATCGGCAAGCGGGTTGCTAAAGCCATGTTTGGCATCTTTGAAGATGATCACGTCGTGTTTCACATTGGCGGCCTGCATTTCCTTACGGAAACTTTCAACATCATCCAGTGAAACCATGCTGTCCTGTTCACCGTGCAGGACGAGAATCTCAGCCTGAACCTGACCTTCTTGAGCAGGTGCTTTGGGTGACAGATTGGCATGGAAAGTTGCCACTGCCTGCAATGGAGCATTAGAACGTGCCAGATCGAGTGCGACTTTACCGCCATAACAGAAACCGATTGCGGCCAGTTTATCTGCATCAACTTCATCTTGTGCCGCGAGGGTATTTAGGGCAGCCGTAGCACGGTTCACAATCGTATCGGGATCTTCAAAAGTCTGCATCATCCATTCATAGGCTTGATTCGATGCCGTGGTGACTTTTTTATCGCCATACATATCAATCGCCAGGGCAGCATAGCCGTGTTCAGCCAGTTCACGGGCACGCTGTTCGGTATAGTCATTACGCCCCCACCATTCAGGTGCCACAATCACGCCTGGAACAGGCGTATCGGATTCGGGCGCTGCAAAATAACCGATTAACTGGCTGCCATCCTGCGCCGTATATTGAATCTCACGTGTCTTTATTGCTGCCATGGAAGTTCCTCTATTGTTGTTCAATATTTTGATGAAAGCATAAACATAGCAAAAGCCAAACAGATGTCACAGGATTACAGCAGATTAATTTGTTCTTTTTAGTCAAAAAAGGAGATATGCCCGGATATCTCCTTTTTGATTATTTCATGACTTCAATCAGTTCAATATCGAAGATCAAGGTGCTATTCGGTTCAATCACATCACCTGAACCAATTTGTCCATAAGCAAGTTCTGCAGGTATAAAGAAACGGTATTTGGCACCAGGTTTCATCAGTTGCAGACCTTCGGTCCAGCCCATAATCACCTGACTTGTCTTGAATACGACCGGCTGATTACGTGCAATTGAACTGTCAAACACAGTACCATCAATCAGACGACCTTCATAATGTACTTTGACATTACTGTTCGCATTTGGCGATTTTCCTTTGCCATCTTGCAGGATCTGGTATTGCAGTCCTGATTTAGTCGTTTTAATCCCTGGTTTTTTGGCATTTTCAGCCAGGAATTCACGGCCAATTTTGGCATTTTCTTCAGCTGTTTTCTTGAGCTCAATTAACTCGCGAGCATCTGCCTGACGCTTGTATTGCATCAGTACCTTAGCCATTTCTTCTTCAGTCAAGCTGGCTTTTTGCCCTGCTGCTGCGGCTTTCAGTCCAGCACTAAATGCATCCAGATTGATGCCTTTTAGTGAATCGGCATTATTGCGACCCATAAGATAGCCAAAGCTGTAACCCACCTGTTCTGCTTCTGTACTTTTGGTGGTGATATCCTTGGCATATAGGCTACCGGAACATAACAGCAGGGCAGCAAGGCTAATTTGTATTTTCATTCTAGTTTCTCAAAAACAAGGGAGAGCATATTGCTCTCCCTAAACCGTATTATTTTACTTCGATGAGTTCAACATCAAAAATCAAGGTGCTGTTCGGCGGGATGGTACCTGGCACCCCTTGCTGACCATAACCGAGCTGAGACGGGATATATAAGGTGGCTTTACCGCCTTCTTTCATCAGCTGTAAACCTTCAGTCCAGCCTGGAATGACCTGATTTAGTGGGAATTCGATCGGTTCACCACGTTCTACTGAGCTGTCAAATACCGTGCCGTCAACCAGCTTGCCAGTATAGTGAACTTTGACCATAGAATCTGCAGCAGGTGATTTTCCTGTACCTTCTTTGGTTACCAGGTATTGCAGGCCTGAAGCGGTGGTCTTGACGCCAGGTTTTTTCCCATTTTCAGTCAGGAAAGAATCACTTGAAGCTTGGGCCTTTTTAGCATCATCAAGCTGCTTTTGCTGCATATCCTTCTGGAACTGCTCATAAGCTGCCTGTAGTTCTTCTTCATTATAGGCTGCCTCATTACGGGCATGGCCATCACGAACACCGGTAATGAAGCTATTGATATCTAGCTCTGGTGGAGTTTGATGTGCGACTTCATAACCGAGAGCATAGCTGATCTTAGAAACTGCAGATGCATCTTTAGATGCCTTAGAAGTTTGATTTACCGGATGTTGAGTTGCATAGTAAACAGGAACGAGCGCAGCACCGCCTAGAAGAACAGCGACAGCAATCGGTAAGGCCTTACTCATGTATTATTCCAATATGATGTTATCGTTAATGTTCGTTCCATCTTAGCAGAAATTTTTAAGAAATCTTGAACCGCCTGTGCAAATTTCAACGGGTTTTTGCTGTGGTTTGGTAGAGCCCAGAATTTGATAAAACTAACTATAAAAAAGCCGGCAATTGCCGGCTTTGAATCTTAGTCCTGATCTTTTCTGGCTTTATAGTGGTAATTATAGTTATATCCGTAACCATAGCCATAACCACCGCTGCCACGTTGAACATCATTCAGAATCACGCCATTCACTTTGACTTTCGCCTGCTCAAAACGGTTGATGGTCAATTCAAGTTCTTTCATCTGAGTTTTGGCATGACGTACTACCAGCAGGTTCACACCAGCAGACTGTGCAATAATCACACCATCTGTGACTGCAAGGGCAGGTGGCGTATCAATCAGAATATGATCAAACTGGGCAGATAACTCGCTCAAAAGTGCCTGGAACTTTTGTGAACCTAACAACTCTGCAGGATTCGACGGGTTTTTACCCCGTGAAATAAAGTACAGGCCTTCATAGCTGTCGGCCTTGATGACCTGTTCCAAAGTATGGGTACCCAGCAGTAGGTCAGACAGTCCCGGGGCTGTATCCTGATTAAAGTATTTGTGTAAATAGCCGCGACGCATATCGCCATCCATCACCAGGACTCTTTTACCGCCCTGTGCCAGAATAGCGCCCAGATTTGCTGCAATAAAAGATTTACCCACTTCTGGAGCCGGACCAGAGATGGCAATAATATTATTTTTCGCTTCCGTCAGTGAAAAATGAATAGTCGTCCGGATACTGCGGATGCTTTCTACCGCAATATCGTCACTATCTTTAACTGCAAGAATAGGAATCGATTTTTTCTTTTTCAGCAGTTTTACACGGCTTTCTTGAATTGTTGAGCGCGGTACTGTGGCATAAACAGGAATATCCAGTTCATTCTCAATCTGTGCTGCATCTTTAATACCACTGCGCATCATATTGCGTAATAGTGCGATTAAGGTACCGAGGAAGCCACCGAGGAAAATTGACAGAATCAGAATCTGCAGTTTTTTTGGTGCAATTGGCTGAAGTGGTTCAACAGCGGTATCGACAATACGCACATTACCGATTTCACCGGCTTTGGCAATTCTTAACTGCTGATAAGAATTGAGCAGGGCCGTATATAGCTGCTGTTTGACTTCGACTTCGCGATACAGCTGTAAATAGCGACGTTGTAAATCTGGTAGCTGTTTTAAGGTTCCATTCAGCTCGGCAATTCTGCTATTGATCGCAGCCAGTTGGGCTTCCATCTGCTGCATGACCGGATGCTCGCTAGTGTACTTCGCCGAAGCCTCAGCAACCGACTGTTCTAGCTGGGCTTTTTGGGTTTCTAGCGCAATACTTTGAGTTAAATACAACTCGGATTCTTTGGTCACATCCACAGTATTAGACTGCTGACGGAACTGGTTAAATTCACGTTCTGCCACATCCAGCTGCTGACGCAGTTCAGGTAGCTGATCTTCTAAAAACTTGAGCGTTTGAGCCGTTTCTGCTGAACGACGTTCCACGTTCTGCTGACTGTATGCTTGCAGAATGGCATTCAGTACCTGGGTAATATGTGCTTTATCTTGGCCTTCATAATTTAAGCCCAGAATCCCGGTCATTTTACCTTTTTCTGCAACCGAGTAATTGGCCAGTAAACGATTTGCTGCAGCAGGCAGAGACTGTTTACTGATGAGATAACGGTCCTGGAACTGGTCCTGGCTGAAAATCGTCACCCTCCAGGTTCCCTCAGGGCGAGTCGCCTGATTATTGCGGTTTAACAGGCCAGAAAAAACCACTTGGCCTGTTCTTGGATCGATCAGACTAAACTGTTGTTCTTTAAATTGTAGTTCTAAAGTCTTGTCATAATAGGCCTGTGGAATATCGAACTGACGGATATCAAACGCTTGATCACCATCCCTGAATAAAACCGATCGGGTTGAATATTCGGTCCGATAATCATGCGGATTCAGCAGGCGGTCAAGCAGGGAGTTTTCTGTTCCTGCAACTTGAATGTCTAGATTTAAGCGATCAATCACGTCACCCAAGACCAGACGTGATTTCAGAATTTCGATTTCCGCCTGTGCTGGCTGTTTTTGTTCGATCATATTCGACAGATCGCCAAGCAAAGCAGCAGACGTCCCTTTACTTTCTTCGACCTGGACCAGTGCATCTACACGATAGGTATCTGGTGTAACACGTAAATACAGTAAAGCCGCCACAATACTTAAAATAACGCAAAGGGCAATAAGTTTCCATTGAGCAATCAATGAGAAAAAGAGTTCTTTTAAGTCAATGGTATCTTCAGCGTTGGTGGTTTGGCTCATAGTTTATTGTCATTCAATTATTTAAAGATGGGATGTCCAGTCATTTACACACTGTTGAATCTGCTCAAAGGTGTGGTCAAAAAAGAGTTGATCCTGCTGGTAGGGGTCAGCAATATTTTTTGATTGCCAGTGCCCCAGGCGAAAAGTTTTTCCTTTGGCAAAAGGCCAGTGCTGCTCTAAATGCTGTTGCTGATTTTTACTCATGACCAGCACCAGATCGGCTTGTTTAATCATGTCCCCAGTCAGTTTTTTGGCACGATGCGCCTGCATATTCAGTCCGATACTTTGCATACAGCGTTGGGCTTTCTCATCTGCCGGATAACCGACCATGGCTGCAATACCGGCCGAATGGATCTGCCGTTCAGGTAGAGCCTGCTTGAGTAAATATTCAGCCATGGGACTGCGGCAGATATTGCCGACACAGACCACCAGAATATGCTTAAACTGCATTATTGCCCCAGCCGATCCAGATTATACAAGGCGTTCGAGAATGGAATTATCTGGTTCACCACACGTTGCCAGCGCGCCAGACCTGAAGCATCGACATAGACAATATCATTACTGCGCATTTTAAACTGATTGGCCAGGCCAAAGTCGGCAATACTGGTGAGATCCATCTGGTAAACCTCAGTATGGGTAGTATTGGCTTGACTGCGCACAATATAAATCTTGCTGCGACTGGCAGAGAGTGGATTTAGCCCCAAACTTTCACCTAATACATCACTTAAACTCATGCCCTGATCCCGTAATGGCAAGGACTGATTTTTACCGGATTCACCCATGACATAAATTTTTTGATTTTCGCGATTGTTCACATATAAAGTGTCATTGGGCTGGATCAATAAATTATGCAGAGAAAGTCCAGCTTTTTCTAATTCTACGGTATTTAGCTGGTATGTACGTCCCTGACGGACTAAAGTCATAGAAGTATTGTCCCCCTGTTGTGCATTAACACCACCCGCCATACCCAAGGCGGTATATATACTCACAGGTTGATCACTTAAATAAAACTGTCCGCCTTTCATGACATTGCCCTGAACCGAATAGCGCTGGCCCTGATAGGACAGAACCCGGACAATGACATCCGGGGTTTTTAAATAACGTGACAATTGGCTACGTAATTCACGGTTGACCTGAGTCAGGGATTTACCTGCAGCCTTGTAACGGCCAATCATCGGAAACTGGATATAGCCCTGCGAGTCAATTTGATAACCGTTTGCCTGAGCAGACTGGTCACTACTAATGCTACTGCTCGGTGGAGTAATTTCCGGGTAAGCCCATAAATAGATGGACAGGATATCACCCGGATTCAGACTATAGCTACGATGCGGGGTGCTAAACAAATGGGCATAATCTTGTTGAATGTTCTGTACAGCAGGCTGAACAGCCAGTATAGAGTCTTGGGTGAGTTTAATCACGTTGACTGAAGTACCAAGTTCAGTTTGGTAAACACCTTCTGCTGGTAGATCATAGGTTTGCAGACCAGAGGTAACGGCGCAACCGGTCAAAGTCAGACCGCAAGTCAGTAAAAAAGCCAGTTGAATTTGTCGCACATGAAATCCCGTTTTTAATATTTAATTCGTTAAATTTGCGATATTCTACCTGAGAAGTCTGCACTTTCTATAACAAAATGTATCTGATTATAATTGAATAGTGAGCGAAAAGGAGACGGGCTTAGCTTAGCCTTATGACATTTTTAGAAAAAATATTTTGAAATAAAATGAGCAAAATATTTAACAGGGATTAGCTTTTTGGTACTAAAACATAACCTAAATTTCATGTTTTTCTGCTAGTATTCCTGCCGAAAGATTTAAGCTTCTTAAGCACATTATACGAATAAGGCGTGGAAATGCTATCTATTACAGATTTAAAAATTGCAGTGATTGGTCTAGGTTATGTGGGCTTGCCACTTGCAGTTGAATTTGGGAAAAAAGTACCTGTCGTTGGTTTTGATATCTACCAAAAACGAATTGATGAACTTAGAAATGGTCAAGACCATACCCTAGAAGTTTCCCCAGAAGAACTCAAACAGGCAAACCAGCTCAGTTATTCAGCGAATTTAGAAGATTTACAAAGCTGTAACTTTTTTATTGTGACTGTGCCTACACCAATTGATGAATTTAAACAGCCAGATTTGACCCCGCTTGTTAAGGCTTCGACCAGTATTGGTCGGGTGCTTAAAAAAGGTGATGTGGTGGTCTATGAGTCCACCGTATATCCGGGTGCAACTGAAGAGACCTGTATTCCAGTTCTGGAACAGGTATCAGGCCTGAAGTTCAATCAGGACTTTTTTGCCGGTTATAGTCCGGAGCGGATTAACCCGGGCGATAAATTGCACCGAGTGACCAATATTTTGAAAATTACCTCAGGTTCTACCCCTGAAGTCGCTGAATTTGTTGATCAGGTGTATAACTTGGTGATTGAGGCAGGTACGCATAAAGCGACCAGTATTAAAGTGGCTGAAGCGGCAAAAGTAATTGAAAATACCCAGCGTGATGTCAATATTGCCCTGATTAATGAACTAGCTGTGATCTTTAATAAAATGGGCATTGATACTGAAGCAGTATTACAGGCTGCCGGTACCAAATGGAATTTCTTGCCATTCCGTCCAGGTCTGGTCGGAGGGCACTGTATTGGTGTCGATCCGTACTATTTGACTCATAAAGCACAATCTATCGGTTATCATCCTGAAATTATTCTGGCTGGTCGTCGTCTGAATGATGGCATGGGGGCTTATGTGGTTACCCAGCTGGTCAAGGCCATGATCAAGAAAAAAATTCAGGTCGAAGGTGCCAAGGTTCTGGTTTTAGGCTTAAGTTTTAAAGAAAACTGCCCGGATATTCGTAACACTAAAATTATTGATATTGTCAATGAACTGACAGAATACAATATTGCTGCAGATGTGTATGACCCATGGGTGGACGCAAACGAAGCTCAACATGAATACGGGATTACTCCAGTCTCCAATCTGGAACAGGGGCAGTATGACGCGGTGATTCTAGCCGTTGCCCATGATCAGTTTAAAGCCATGGGTGCCGAAGAATTACGTGCCCTAGGCAAGTCAGCACATATTTTATATGACCTGAAATATGTACTGGATCAATCTGAATCTGACCTTCGTCTGTAATCTATAGGGACGTTAAACATGAGCCAATATCAAACTGTATGCGAGCAATTACAACAAGCACCAAAAACCTGGTTAATTACCGGTGTAGCAGGCTTTATTGGCTCAAATTTACTGGAAACCCTGTTAAAGCTGAACCAAAATGTGGTGGGTCTGGACAATTTTGCCACAGGTCATCAGCATAATCTGGATGAAGTGCAAAGTCTGGTCAAACCTGAACAGTGGGCAAACTTCAAGTTTTATGAAGGTGATATCCGTAATTTTGCAGATTGCCAGAAAGCATGTGCAGGAGTGGACTATGTCTTGCATGAAGCAGCTTTAGGTTCTGTACCCCGTTCAATTGCCGACCCGATTACCACCAATGCAGCCAATATTACCGGCTTTTTAAATATGCTGACAGCTGCACGAGATGCAGAAGTCAAAAGTTTTACCTATGCCGCCAGCAGTTCAACTTATGGTGACCATCCGGCACTGCCTAAAGTTGAAGAAAATATCGGCAAGCCACTTTCGCCTTATGCGGTCACCAAATATGTAAATGAGCTGTATGCTGAAGTCTTTGCTCGAACTTACGGCTTTAAAACGATTGGTTTGCGTTACTTCAATGTCTTCGGCAAGCGTCAGGACCCGAATGGGGCCTACGCTGCAGTCATTCCAAAATGGACAGCAGCCATGATTGCTGGTGATGATGTTTTCATTAATGGTGATGGTGAAACCAGTCGTGATTTCTGTTTTATTGAAAACACGGTCCAGGCCAATATTCTGGCAGCAACTACACAAAATGATGAAGCCAAAAATCAGGTCTATAATGTCGCAGTCGGAGATCGTACCACGCTCAATGATTTATTTAATGCCATTAAAGCTGCATTAAATGAAAATGGTGTGACTTATACGAAAGAGCCTGTATATCGGGACTTCCGTGCAGGGGATGTTCGGCACTCACAAGCCAGTATAAACAAAATTCAAAGTCTTTTAGGCTACGAACCTACTAAAAAAATCAATCAAGGCATTGAATTGGCAATGGGTTGGTATGTAAAGGCATTAAAAAATTAAACTTATGTTTAAACAATTGTCTCACTTATTAAAATCTGGCGAAGTAAAAAGGCTATTGGAAAACTTTTTTTCATTATCTATTTTAAAGTTGGTCAATGCTATTCTTCCTTTTGTCACACTTCCCTATTTAATTAAAGTATTGGGGTTTCAGCAGTATGGAGCAATTGTTTTAGCTTTATCTTTAATTACATATTTTCAAGCTATTACCGATTATGGATTTAACTTATCAGCTACACGTGAAATCGCCCAACATAGACATAGTAATAAACAGTTAATTTATATTTATAATAAGACAATGATCTCAAAAATTATTTTATTAATTTTTTCATTGCTTTGTCTATGCGGTTTGATTTTGTTTGTTCCACAATTTAGAGCTGATTTTCTAGTATATTCATTGATGTGCTTAATGCTTATTGGCCAAACTTTATTTCCAGAATGGTTTTTTCGTGGTGTGGAACAGATGCGATATATTACTATTTTTGATTTAATTATTAAAACTAGTTTTACATTATGTGTATTTTTTTTTATAAAGAAGCCTGAAGATTATTGGATTTATCCTTTAATTTTTGGTTTAAGCTATATATTTGTTGGAATTTTTTCTAATATCTTTTTGTTAAAAAATTATCAAATAAGGATTGTAAAAATAAAATTAAATATTGTTAAAAAAAATTTGAAATCTGGCTTTCCTCTATTTATAAATCAATTTGTACCAAATTTATTTAATAATACAACAAATTTTCTTGTAGGTATGATTTTAGGAAAAAGTGCAGCAGGAATGTTCGGAGCAACTAGACAAGTTATTCAAATTCTAACAGTTTTTAACTCAGTTGTATCTACTACATTTTTCCCATATTTAGTGAAGAATAAAAATAGCTTCAAAACATATAGAAAATTTTATTTAAGTACTTTTTTATTTTTATTTTTCCTTATATGGATTCTTCATAATAATATTTTTAATTTTTTAGGAATCTATTATATAGGTTTAGAAGAGGTGTTTTTATTCCTGCTTTTGGGAGTTTTATGTATTGTTATATATAGTATTTATGCTACAAACTATTTAATTGTTAGAGGGAAAGATAATATTGTAATGAGAATCACTCTTTTAGCCTCATTGGTTGGATTCCTTTGTGCTTTTCCATTAATTAAATACTTTGGTATTGTGGGAGGGGCATTTAATATTTTTATAGGTCAATTTATTTTGGGTGTAGGTTCTTATATTTATTTTAAGAAACATAGCTTAGGTAATAGTCATGAGTTTTAAATATTTAATCAAATCTAAAGCTATCTTTTTTTGGAAGGTATTTTCAGTTTATTACTCTTTTTATAAGCGGTATGAACATGTTTACAGAAATGGTGAATTTAAGGAAAGTAAGTTAACTAAAAAAGAGAAAAATGATTATATTGGTTATTGGAAAAAGATTTCTCCTATAGTTAGTGTAAAAACAGTAGAAATTACTAAAAGCCTAACTGGTTCATATAATAGATACATTGTTCCAGAAGAAATATATGTATTATATTTTGAGCCCTATTTCAATCCAAGGATTGAGAGTGTATTTATGGAAAATAAGAATTTTTATAATAAATGGTTTGGTAGTGAGTATTTTCCAAATGATTATTTTCATAAGATAGACAATGTTTACTACGATGGGAATTTAAATAAAATAAATCATATTGAAGATTATATTGACAATTGTAATATTGATTTTCCTATTGTAGTTAAGCCAAGTGTAGATAGCTTCGGTGGGCGTGATATATATTTTATTAAGAATAAATTTGATTTAAAAGAGCTATATCCAAAATTTAAAAATTTAGTTGTACAGCAAAAAATTCAACAATCAGTTTTAATGAATAAGTTTAATTCAGATAGTATAAATACTATTAGGGTATGCTTAATTAAAATAGATGGAGAATTTCAAATTTTAAATACAAGTTTACGTATGGGGAAAGATGGCAGTCTTGATAATGAAACTGCAGGTGGAATTGTTTGTAATATTTCAGATACAGGAAAGCTAAATAGCTATGCAGTTGATAAATATTGTAGAAAGTTTTTCACACATCCTAATACAAATGTAATATTTGATAATGAGTCCTTACCATTTTATTCAGAATTAATTTATTCATCAAAATGTATTGCTGAAAAAATATTTAATACAAATCTAATTAGCTTAGATATGTGTTTAGACATACAAAATAAATGGCGATGTATTGAGTTAAATTTATTCGGACAAACTATTCGATTCGCACAATATGCAGGTAATCCTTTCTTTGGTAATTATACTGATAAAATTGTTCAGGATTTTATTAAGAAGAAGTCTGGTATCTAATTGTGCTAGCTTGATTAGTTTGTGAATATTGTAATGATGTAAATATCTAAGAGGTTTTATGAAAACGTTAGGCTTTCCTATAAGCGATAAGTTAAATGAAAAGCGCAGAGCTTTAATTCCTTCCCATATTGAAAAAATAAAAAATCCAGAAAATATCTATATAGAAAAAGGCTATGGACAAGTTCTTGGTTATTGTGACGAGGACTATTTGTCCTATGGGGTAAATATAGTTGATCGTGAGCTTGTGTTAAAGCAAGATATTATTTGTGACCCCAAAATTGGTGATGCAAAATATTTAAATAAACTATTTAATCAGACAATTTTTGGGTGGGTACATGCTGTACAGAATAAAAATATTACAGATAGGTTGATTAATAATAAACTAACTGCCATAGCTTGGGAGGATATGTTTCAAAAAGGACGGCATGTTTTTTGGAGAAATAATGAAATAGCAGGGGAAGCAGCTATTGTTCATGCATACACCCTCCATGGTTTATTTCCATATAACACAAAAGTTGCATTATTAGGTCGTGGGAATATTGCAAGAGGTGCATTGAAAATTTTAACCATGATGAGTGCTGATATAACTGTATATGATCGTCGTACTGAACAATTATTACGAGATGAAATAGGTAAGTACGATGTATTTGTTAATGCTATCTTATGGGATACAAGTCGAAAAGATCATATTATCTACAAAGATGATTTAAGTAAAATGAAAAAAGGCTCACTAATTATTGATATTTCTTGTGATCGTAATGGGGGAGTTGAAACCTCAATTCCAACTACATTAACTAATCCAATATATGTGGTGGATAATATTGTTCATTATGCAGTTGATCATACTCCAACTCTATTTTTTAAAACGATATCTGAAAGTCTAAGTGAAAATATAGCACCATATTTAAATCAGTTAATTGATGATACTCCAGATATAGTTCTTAAAGATGCAATAGCAGTTCAGAATGGGATAATTGTTGATCAGCGTATTAATCAATTCCAAGGACGATAAAGTATGTCAAAAATGTATTTTCGTGAGTTGGTCTTATCTACTCCTTGGTTAAAGAAGCTTTATTTAAAACGACGTAATAAATCTCAAAATGATTTAATGAGTGCGGCACAATTAGATAAATATTTGAATCAAGCTGAAAAAATTCTTTTAAAGCAGCCTGTCAATATACGTGTCGGACTCGTGAGAGATGCGGATAATTATGCTGATGAAGGCTTGATTAAGGAGCGCGCTTATTATCCTAAGTATGAGCGCTTTCTGAAAAATAATAATATAAATTATTCATATTTTGATCCATATAGATCTGACTGGATGGAAGAGGCAGAAAAGTATGACTTGATTGTTTGGCATACAGATTCAGATCCATCCACTCAAGATATCGCTAAAGGTAAAATTTGTATACTCGAGGAAATGGGAAAAAATTGCCTTCCTAGTTATAAAGAAATCTGGTCTTATGAAAATAAGATAAGGTCGCACTATTTATATAAGTTGCATAAATTACCAGCAATTCCAACATTTGTAAGCCACTCTAAATCTGAAGTAATAGATTATTTAAAGAGTGCAAAATATCCTCTAATTTCTAAAATTTCGACTGGTTCAGCTTCTTTCGGTGTGGATAAATTAGATAGCTTTGATCAGGCAAAGAAGGTAGTTGATCAAGTTTTTTCCTATAAGGGTAAGGAAACATATTTTAAATATTCTTCTCAAAAAGACTATGTTTATTTTCAAGATTTTATTGAAGATGCGACTTATGACTTACGTGTAATGTCTGTTGGAGATGATCTTTTTGGCTATTACCGCTATCCTAATAAAGGTGACTTTCGTGCTTCTGGTGCTGGCAATTATGAAAAGAAAGAAATCCCAAATGAGGCGCTTGAGTTAGCATATCGAGTTAAGGAAAAGTTTGGCTCATCCTTCTTAGCTACAGATTTTGTTTATAGTGAAAAACTTAAAAAGTTTTTAATTATTGAGTCATCTATTTTTATTGGAGTAGATACATGCGAACAACTTTCCATAAATGGTCGAGCCGGTAAATATGTAAGAATATCTGAGAATGAATTTGAATTTAAACCAGGGAAATTTTGGGTTCAAGAGCTAACCCTTAAGCATGTGATTGAGAAACTTGCTAAATGAAAAAAATTGTTCATGTCATTATTGGTTTAAATGTTGGTGGTGCTGAATTAATGCTGAAGCGTTTAGTTTTGCACAGCCAACAAAAAGGAAATCTTCATCATGAGGTAATTTCCCTTACGGATTTGGGTGTAATAGGTCAGGATTTAAAGGAAGCAGGTATTCGCGTTTATACGCTTAATATGTCATCTTTATTATCAATTTTTTCTATATATTTTTCTTTAAAAAAATTACTGAAAGAGATTAAACCAGATATCGTTCAAACCTGGATGTACCATGCAGACTTCTTAGGGGGATTGGCCGCTAAAAGTTTAGATATTCAGAAAATTATTTGGGGTATTCGTACGACTGATGTAACCCAGGGTGCTTCTAGACTAACTGTAATTTTGCGCAAAATTTGCGCAAAATTATCTTATTCAGTTCCGACAGATATAGTATGTGCTGCACATGTATCAAAAGATGTTCACATTAAAATCGGTTATGACGCTAGTAAAATGCATGTTATCCCAAATGGATTTGAGTTGGATAAATTAGTTGCGACAGTAGAAGACCGAAATAAAATTCGCGAAGAATTTAATATTCCAAGAGATGCTACCGTAATAGGATCGGTTGGTCGTTTTAATGTTGTAAAAAATCAAAAGCTTTTTGTAGAAGTTGCTAGAGAGTTGGTTAAGACAGATTCTAATTTAATATTTATGCTTGTTGGCCGTGATAACACTATTAATAATAATGAGCTTATGGGTTGGCTTAGTGAACATAATCTAATTAATAATTTTAGACTACTGGGGCAGCGTGAAGATATTCCGTATTGTTTGAAAGCTATGGATATTTTTTGTTTACATTCTAAGACTGAAGGATTTCCTAATGTTTTAGGTGAAGCGATGGCTGTTGGTACTTTGGTTACAGCATTAGATGTTGGAGACTCTAAATTTTTATTAAATAATGAAAAATTTATAGCACAAGATAAAAAGAAAATTTTAAGTATATTAGAAGATATATTAAGTAATATAAAAGATTTTTCAGAAGTTATAACTGAAAATAAGGAAAGAATTTTGAAAGAATTTCCTTTATCTCGTATTGTAATTTTATATGAAGAAATCTATTTAAAGGGAATGTGATGTATCAGTTTGATGCTTTTTCAAATATTATTTGGGCGCCTATATTATTTTCTATATTTTTAATTTTATCTCTAAAAATTTGTAATTACTTTAAGGTAAATTACAAATTAAGTTTGGCTTTATATCTTTGGCATACTTTATTTTGTATAGTATATATATGGTTTGCTTTAACTTTTGGGGCGGATTCAAACAAATATTATTACAATGCATTAAATTTTGATAATAGAGAGTTCAATTTTGGTACTTCTTTTATTATATATTTTACTTATTTTTTGCATGATTTTCTAGGTTTTTCTTATGTTGATCAATTTTTAATACATGGTTTTATTGGTTATATTGGATTGTTAGCATTTGCAGGATCAATAAAGCAAGCAACTTTATATAAAAGTAAAAATATTAAATTACTAGGTTGGGTAATTGTTTTTTTACCATCCATAAGTTTCTGGACTACTGCACTTGGAAAAGATGCTATTTCATTTATGGCATTAGGTTTAGCATTATGGTCCGCACTAGATTTTAAAAATCGTAAAGTATTATTATTTTTTTCAATTTTTTCTATGTTTATGGTACGACCACACATAGGTGCTGCATTAGCTATTGCATTTGCTTTTTCTATTATTTTCGACAAAAGAACTTCATTGTATATAAAAGTTTTTTTTGGAACTATATCACTTATTATTACAGCTTTTATTATTCCTATAATGATAAATTATATTGGTTTGTCAGAAGCAGATGGGTTATCCGATGTAGATGCATACGTAGATAAAAGACAGAATTCTAATTTAAGTGGTGGTAGTAGTTTAGATATAGCCTCAATGAGCTTGCCAATGCAAATGTTAAGCTATCTATTTAGACCTTTACCATTTGAAGCTCATACACTATTTGCTCTAATTGCTTCATTAGACAATATTATTTTAATTTATTTATTGATTTTAGGGATTGTTGCCTACTTAGAGAAATCTAAGCCTTCAATTGAGTCAAATCGTATCTTTTTATGGGTATACTTCTTTATTTGTTTGATGATGTTGGCTACTACTACAGCGAATTTAGGTATTGCTATGAGACAAAAGTGGATGTTTTTACCCTGTCTAATATTTTTATTATTAAGTGTTATTGGTACTAAAAATAAAGAATTAGATAAGAGTTTAAAATAATGAAGTTCTTAATTATTTCTAGTTTTCTCCCTTCAGTCTTAAACTTTCGTGGAAAGTTACTCGAAGCGATTCATCAGAAAGGCTATGAAATCCATATTATTGCACCCGATTTGCCTTCTTTCCCTACCGAACATGAAAAACTCCTAGATTTAGGTTATTTCATACATGAAGTTTCCATGCAACGCACAGGCACTAATCCTGTAGCAGACTTAAAAACCTTAGGAAGCATGTATACGCTTATAAAAAAAATCAAACCTGGTTATGTTTTATCTTATACGATCAAACCAGTGATCTATGGAACACTCGCCGCGTGGCTCGCAAAAGTACCGAATCGGTATGCCTTAATTACAGGTTTAGGCTATGCATTTCAAAATGTAGAAACTCAGACTAAGCGTAGTGTTTTCCAGAAACTGGTTCATGGTTTATACCAGCAGGCATTGTCGCACAGTCATAAGGCATTTTTCCAAAATCCGGATGACTTAAAACTTTTTCAGGACTTAAAGCTTTTAACCGTTCAAACGCCTACAGTGGTAGTGAACGGCTCTGGGGTTAATGTTGCCGACTTCAATGTATTGCCTTTGCCTCTAACTGCTGATCAAAAAATTAAAATATCCTTCTTGCTGATTGCACGTTTACTGGGAGATAAAGGTGTCCGTGAATATGCCGAAGCAGCAAAAATTATCAAACATAAATATCCGCATGTAGAATTTAATCTGGTGGGCTGGATTGATGAAAATCCTTCGGCCATTCGCCAGCAAGAATTGGATCAATGGGTGGCCAGTAACACATTAAACTACTGGGGGAAACTATCCGATGTTCGCCCTGCAATTGCACAAAGCTCGGTGTATGTGTTGCCCTCTTATCGTGAAGGCACACCCCGTACAGTTTTAGAGGCCATGGCAATGGGCCGGGCAATTATTACCACGGATGCACCAGGTTGTCGTGAAACTGTTACTGATGGTGATAATGGCTTTCTGGTTGAAGTAAAATCCGTGGAAAGTTTAGTAAAAGCAATGGAGAAACTCATTCTTCAGCCAGAGCTTATTGCTAAAATGGGAAGTCGCTCCCGAGAAATTGCACTTCATAAATACGATGTACATCAGGTAAACGCACATATGATGCAAGAAATGGGTTTGATCTAAATGCTAAAACGCCTTCTCGATATTATCATCGCCTCCATTGCCTTAATTCTGCTTTCACCACTTTATGCCCTTGTTGCTTACAAAGTGAAAAAAAATCTGGGCTCTCCGGTCCTGTTTCGCCAGGTGCGTCCCGGTTTACATGGCAAGCCCTTTGAAATGATCAAATTCCGCACCATGAAAGATGCTGTGGACGAGCAGGGTAATCCATTGCCGGACAGTGAGCGTTTAACGCCTTTTGGTCAAATGCTGCGCTCTACCAGTCTGGATGAAATGCCGGAACTGTGGAACGTGATTAAAGGCGATATGAGTATTGTCGGCCCACGCCCCCTGCTGATGGAATACTTGCCGCTTTACAGCACTGAACAGGCCAAACGCCATGATGTACGGCCGGGTATGACGGGTCACGCGCAGGTCAATGGCCGCAATGCCATTGGCTGGGAAGAAAAATTCAAGCTGGATACCTGGTATGTCGAAAATCAGTCCATCTGGCTGGATTTTAAAATCATGTTTAAAACGGTACATAAAGTTTTAGCAAAAGACGATATCAGTGCCGAGGGTGAAGCGACCATGACCAAATTTACCGGTACAAAAACGGACAATCTCCATGACTGAAATCTATGCCGTCTATGGCGCTTCAGGTTGTGGCCGAAGCTTGATGCCTGTGGCTCGCCAGCAATTACAGCGTCAGAATATAAATGCCGAAATCTATTTTATAGATGACAGTCTGATCGAAGAAATGACGGTTAATGGACATAGAGCGTTGAATTATGCAACATTTAAAAATCTAAAGGCCGATAGAAAGTCCGTTCTAATTGCGATTGCCAATAGTCAAATTCGTGAAAAAATTGCGATAAAACTTGAACAAGATGCAATTGAGCTCTGGACGGTTCAGGCAGATAATGTTGTGCGTATGGATACAATAGAAATTGCCCCAGGTGCTGCCCTAAGCCCGTTTGTAACTCTCACCTCCAATATCAAGATTGGCAAATGTTTTCATGCCAATTTATACAGTTATGTAGAGCATGACTGTATCATTGGCGATTACGTCACCTTTGCTCCCGGGGTGAAATGTAATGGCAATATCCATATCGAAGATCATGCCTATATTGGTACAGGTGCGGTGATCAAACAGGGTACACCCAACAAACCTTTGGTCATTGGCAAGGGTGCGGTAGTGGGTATGGGTGCAGTCGTCACCAAAAGCGTTCCACCGGGTGTGACCGTGGTCGGCAATCCGGCGCGGATTCTAGAGAAAAAATAAGTTTTTAAATTTTAAAAATTCAGGACACATCATGTTAAACACTGCATTTGAACCATGGCCAAGTTTTACCCAAGAAGAAGCGGATGCGGTTTCCCAGGTTTTATTGTCGAATAAAGTCAACTACTGGACCGGACAGGAATGCCGTGAGTTTGAAAAAGAATTTGCCCAGTTTGCAGAAACTCGGTATGCAGTAGCTTTAGCCAATGGAACGGTCGCGCTGGATGTTGCTTTAAAAGCCTTAGGCATTGGCGCAGGGGATGATGTGATTGTCACTTCACGTACCTTCTTGGCCTCAGCTAGCTCCATTGTCACGGCTGGGGCAAATCCGATTTTCGCCGATGTTGAGCTGGATTCACAGAATATTTCTGCTGAAACCATTGAAGCAGTACTTACCCCAAATACCAAGGCCATTATCTGTGTGCATCTGGCAGGCTGGATGTGCGACATGGACCCGATCATGCAGCTGGCTGCTGATAAAGGCCTATATGTAATCGAAGACTGTGCACAGGCGCATGGCGCAAAATATAAAGGTAAATCTGCCGGTTCAATCGGTCATGTCGCGGCATGGTCCTTCTGTCAGGACAAGATTATGACGACAGGTGGTGAAGGCGGTATGGTCACAACCAATGACGAAACCCTGTGGAAAAAAATGTGGTCCTATAAAGACCATGGTAAGAACTTTGACAGCATCTATAACAAGCAGCATCCACCGGGTTTCCGCTGGCTGCATGACTCCTTTGGCACCAACTGGCGCATGATGGAAATGCAGGCTGTGATCGGCCGTATCCAGCTGAAAAAAATGCCGGAATGGACCACAAAACGCCTAGCCCATATGGAAAAGATTTATGCTGCATTTGGAGACAGTCCATATTTTAGCGTCCATCGTCCATCCGGTGACTATGTGCATGCTGCCTATAAATGTTATGTGCAGGTCAATATCGAGGTTTTGCCTGAAGGCTGGTCACGTGACCGGATCATGCAGGACATCAATGCGCAGAATGTGCCTTGTTTTAGCGGTTCCTGTTCAGAGGTCTATCTGGAACATGCATTTGATGGCACGCCATGGCGTCCGGCACAGCGTTTGAAAAATGCGCAGCAATTGGGGGAAACCAGTCTGATGTTTTTAGTTCATCCAACTTTAAGTGATGAAAGTATTAACAAAACTGTGACGGCAATTGAACAGGTCATTCATAGAATAGTTGCTTAAACTTTTGCAAGATAAGTGCACCGAATTCGGTGCATTTCTCTATGAGATATCACTTTAAATTACCAATAAAATCGTGATGCATTAAAAATTTATTAGAATTGAGACAAGGTACCCAGTGAAATCGATCATTACGCCTTTCGTAGAATCACCACGAGCTGCCAAACTTGCATTTTTAATTATTCTGGATTTCTGTGCTTTTCCAGTCTTGATCTGGCTATGTTATGCCATTCGCCGTTTTGATTTAGGCGCAGAGGTCGTGCCTAATCTGGCTTTTGGTGCAATTTGGGTCAGCGTAATTGCAGTGGCATCGCTGTTTATCTGTGGGGTCTACCGCTTCATTGTCCGTACTTATAATGAAGTGTTTATGATCAAGATGGGACTAGCGACTGCATTGGCTGTCGCCGGCCTGTATGCGCTGGCTTATTTTACTCCAGCCTTTATTCCGACCTCTATTCCGCTGATGTTTGGCTTTATGATGTTTGCCTGGATCTGGTTTAGCCGGGGGATCATCCGCTTTATTATCCGTTCCTATTTGCAGGCTGACGTACAGAAAAAACGCATTGCGATTTATGGTGCGGGGCATGCAGGCCAACAGGTTGCAGCTGCACTTTATCGTTCCAATGCGCATTTGCCGGTCATGTTTATTGATGACAAACGCTCATTGACGGGACAGCAGCTGGGTCGACTCAAAGTCTATGACGCCCAGACCGCCCTCAAGCTCATGCGTAAGCAAAAAATTGATGAAATCCTGATTGCCTTGCCCTCGGTCGGGCGGGTCCGCAAAAGTGAAATCATTAAATTTTTGGAACCAGCACATTTAAAAATTACCGAGATTCCCGGGCTGACCAAACTGGTTGATGGTGAAATCCGGATTTCTGATATTCAGGAAGTCGATATTATTGACTTGCTGGGACGTGATCCGGTACCCCCAGTGCCGGAGCTTCTGGCCAGAAATATTCAAGATAAAGTGGTGATGGTCACTGGTGCAGGCGGCTCGATTGGTTCGGAGCTGTGCCGGCAGATTGTGAAAAACCAGCCGGCAAAAATCGTTATTTTTGAATTAACCGAGTTTGCCCTGTATAACATTGATAAAGAACTACGTTTAATGTCTCAGTGTGAGATTATTCCGATTCTGGGCTCGGTGCTGGATCAGCAAAAACTGGAACGTGTGATTGAACAGTATGCGGTGCAAACCGTTTATCATGCTGCAGCGTATAAACATGTCCCGCTGGTGGAGTGTAATCCGCTAGCAGGCCTGAAAAACAATGCCGTAGGCACAGCCTTCAGTGTCAATGCTGCGGTGAAAAAAGGTGTAGAAACCTTTGTACTGATCTCGACCGATAAAGCGGTACGTCCGACCAATGTCATGGGCGCTAGTAAACGTATGGCAGAACTTTACTGTCAGGCGATGGCAGAAGCGCAACAACAGACCCAGATTAGTATTGTACGTTTCGGGAATGTTCTTGGTTCTTCGGGTTCTGTAGTGCCGCTATTCAAGCAGCAAATTGCCAAAGGCGGGCCGATTACCGTGACTCATCCGGATGTGACCCGCTACTTTATGACTATTCCTGAAGCCTCACAGTTGGTGATTCAGGCCGGTGCCCTGGGCGTGGGCGGCGATGTATTCCTGCTAGATATGGGGGAGCCGGTGCGTATTCAGGACCTGGCCCGTCAAATGATTGCCTTGAGTGGGCTAAAAGTCCGTGATGAGCAGCATCCGGAGGGTGATATAGAAATTCAGTATGCCGGCTTGCGTCCAGGTGAAAAGCTGTATGAAGAATTGCTTATTGATCAGGAAAATACCGAGATTACGTCACATAGTCGTATCCTAAGATCATTTGAAAAACACGTTCCGTTACAGGAAATTACACAAGTGTTTGATAAAATGCAGGAACTTTCTGCCATGCAGGCAGATATTGACTGGGCCTTGTCACAGCTTGAGTATTATGTTGATGGCTATCAACGTGGTAAAGAAATTAAAGTTAATTAAGTGAAGTTTATTTATGATTAAGAAAGCCATTTTGCCAGTCGCAGGTTTGGGTACCCGGTTTCTCCCAGCCAGCAAATCTATTCCTAAGGAAATGGTGACGGTGGTAGATCGTCCAGCGATTGAATATGTGGTGAAAGAAGCGGTCGCTGCGGGAATTGAACAGATTATCTTGGTCACCCATAGCTCCAAGGCCTCGATTGAAAACTATTTTGACCGTAGTTTTGAGCTGGAAACCACCTTGGAGCAAAAAAAGAAATTTGACCTGCTTAAGGAAATCACTGAAATTCTGCCGCCACATGTCAGCGTGATCAGCGTACGTCAACCACAACCACTTGGTTTAGGTCATGCCGTGCTCTGTGCTAAAGCAGTAGTGGGGCAAGAAGACTTTGCTGTACTACTTCCAGATGTGTTGGTTAAAGACTCAGACACAGAAAATGATTTAAGCCTGATGATTCAACGCTTTAATGAATCACAAGCTTCGCAGATTATGGTTGAAGCCGTACCGGATCATCTGGTGGATCAGTATGGCATTGTGGATGTCGCAGAATCACCTGCTGAAGGACAAAGCATCGTGATGCAAGGTATTGTAGAAAAGCCGGCGGTGGGAACGGCGCCTTCAAACTTATCGGTAGTGGGTCGTTATATCCTGCCGGCAAAAATCATGCAGTTACTGGAACAGACCCCACGTGGTGCAGGCAATGAAATCCAGCTGACTGATGCGATTGCCATGTTACAGCAGACTGATACGGTAGAGGCCTATCGCATGAAAGGCCAGACCTTTGACTGTGGCAGCAAACTGGGTTATCTGAAAGCTGTATTGCATTATGGTGTGGATCATCCAGTACTGGGTGAGTCCTTTAAAGCCCTGATTCAAGAACTGAAGCTCTAAATACAGACTTTAACAATAACAAGGATCCTTATGAACATTGCAGTATTTGGTCAGACCCTATATGCCGGTGTCATGGCAGCCTTACTGGCAGAATGTGGTCATCAGGTCTACTGGTGTGATTTGCTGAAAAAACCATCTTCCGAGCAAGTCTATGCACAGGATGAGGCCGTACAGCAGTTACTGAACAAGCAGCATGCCAAGGGCTTTTTACAATACTGCAAGTTCGAGGCGATTCCTTTAGATATTGATGTCTATCTGTTTAGCTTAAGTCCGACTGAAGAAAGTCAGGGACTGGAAATCCTGCGTGAGCTCAAGCAGCGTCCAATTATCCATCCAAAACTGATGATCAATGCTTCTACCTTGGGCCTGCACGGTACCGAAAAATTCCAGCAGATTCTTTCAGAAGATTACTGGATCTATTTACCAGATGTGATTCAGGAAGGTAATGCCTTACGCAGCCTGACCGAAGCCAGTCAGCTCATTGTTGGCTATAGCAATGAAACAGCGAAAACACTTTTGAAGGAACTGCTCAGGCCGTTATTCCCGCGTGAACAGCAATACCTGTTTATGCCGGTTCTGGATGCCGAATTTACCAAACTGAGCGTGTCCGGCATGCTGGCCACGCGCATCAGCTATATCAATGATCTGGCTCTGGTGGCTGAAAAACTTGGTATTGATATTGAGCATGTACGCCAGGGGCTGGCAGCAGATAGCCGGATTGGTTCATCTTATCTGTATCCGGGGGCAGGGTTCGGCGGTGAAAACTTCTCGCATGATATTCAGATCCTGGCCAGTACTGTGTCAGGCACCGGCGCGAAAAGCCAGCTAATGGCTCAGGTCTGGGAAATTAATGAGCAGCAAAAAGAACTGCTATTTCGCAAGCTGTGGAATTATTACCATGGTGATCTGGCCGGGAAAACTGTAGCGATCTGGGGAGCATCCTTTAAGGAAAACACCTCGCGTATCCAGCAATCCCCGATTCATGCCATGTTGACCGCACTCTGGGCACAAGGGGTGACTGTCAAGCTGCATGATCCTCAAGCCCTGGCGGAAATTGAAAAAGTCTACGGCCAACGCGATGATCTGGTGTATTGCACAGATCAGTACGAGGCTGTAAATGGAGCACATGCCCTATGCGTGCTCACAGCTTGGAAACAATACTGGAATCCCAATTACCGCAGCCTGTTGAATCACATGCAGCATCCACTGATCCTAGATGGACGTAATATCTATAATCCGGATTATATGAAAGCACAAGGCTTTGCCTATAAGGGAGTAGGACGTTAATGAGTGTAATTCAGCAACCTTATCCCTTCGAAGAGAAAGAGGCGGTTTTAAGCCGATTAAATATTTTAAAACAGCAGTTTGAACACAAGCATCTGCAAGAGCTGTTTCAGCAAGATCCTCAGCGTTTTCAGCACTTCTCGGTGAATCTGGAGCCGGTAACCTTTGATTTTAGTAAACATCGAATAGATCAGGATGTGCTACAGGCTTTGGTGCAACTGGCACAGGTACAAGATCTGAAACAATGGATCAAACGGCTGTTTTCCCAAGAGCAGGTTAACTATACCGAGCAGCGTGCTGCAATGCATTGGGCCTTACGTTTGCCTGAGCAGAATGAACAGCATCCTGAACTGGCTGCCGAGGTGCATACCCAGTTACAGCGCATGTTCACCTTAGTAGAAAAAATCCATGCTGGACAGTACCGCGGTGCTACCGGTGAAGTGATTCAGGATGTAGTCAATATCGGGGTAGGCGGTTCGGATTTGGGACCGCTGATGGTCAGTCAAGCCCTGTCTGACTTTAAACAGCCGACTCAGCGTCCCCTAAATGTACATTTCGTATCGACCATGGATGGTAGCCAGCTGTCTGATCTGCTGCATAAGCTGCGCCCTGAAACGACACTGTTTATTATCTCCTCCAAATCTTTCGGTACTATTGACACCCTCTCTAATGCGCAAACGGTACGCCTGTGGCTGGAAAAAACCCTGGGACAAGACCTGCGCACGATCCAGCATCATTTTATTGGGGTCTCGACCAAGCCGGAGAAAATGACTGCTTGGGGAATTGCTCCGGAAAACCAATTCCTGCTCTGGGATTGGGTTGGCGGCCGTTATTCGCTCTGGTCCTGTATTGGCTTGCCTATTGCATTGACGATTGGGGTACAGGGTTTTCAGCACTTTTTAGCGGGTGCCCATGCAGTAGATGAGCATTTCCAGACGGCTCCATTTGAACAGAATATTCCGGTGTTGATGGGACTGTTAGGGGTCTGGAACAACAACTTCCTGGATATACAAACCCATGCAGTATTGCCTTATGATGGCCGGTTAAAATATTTTGCTTCTTATTTGCAACAGCTGGAAATGGAATCCAATGGTAAATCCATTCAGCGTAATAGCGAGAAAGTAGAATGGGATACCTGCCCGATTATCTGGGGAGAAGTCGGACCGAATGCCCAGCATGCTTTCTATCAGTTATTACATCAGGGCACCCAATCGGTGAGCAGTGATTTTATTGCACCGGTCCAGCGTTATAATGCGAACCAGTTTACCTATGCCGACAATGCCGATGCGCTGATTGAACAGCATCATTTGGCTCTGTCCAACTGTCTGGCACAGTCGCGGCTACTGGCCTTTGGTAATCAGGCGCTTGATGCCAGTGAACTGGCTGACCTACCGACCTATAAGCAGTATGCAGGCAACCAGCCGAGTTCAACTATTTTAATGCAAGAGCTCAATCCTTATAGTCTGGGGATGCTGATCGCCATGTATGAACATAAAGTGTTTGTACAGTCAGTGCTGTGGAATATCAATCCTTTTGACCAGTGGGGCGTCGAAAAAGGCAAGGAAATTGCTAACCAGCTCTTGCCGATTTTAAATGGTGAACAGGCGGATGTATCCGCGCTGGATGCCTCGACACAAGGTTTAATTGCAATATTAATGGGGAAACAGCGTGACTAAAGTACTGGTAACCGGTGGTGCAGGTTATATCGGCTCACATACCTGTCTGGAATTATTAAATGCCGGACATGAAGTCGTGGTACTAGATAATCTTTCTAATAGTTCTAAAGAATCTCTGAATCGTGTGCAGGCTTTGGCTTCGAAATCTTTGGATTTTATTCAGGGTGATATTCTAGATCAAAATATTTTGAATCAGATTTTTAGTACCTATCAAATTGATGCCGTGATTCATTTTGCCGGTTTAAAAGCCGTAGGGGAAAGCCAGCAAATTCCGCTGACGTATTTTGAAAATAATATTTCAGGTTCCATCAGCCTGGTACAGGCCATGCAGCGCGCTGGTGTATTCCGTCTGGTCTTCAGTTCCTCGGCTACAGTCTATGATGAAGCCAATATCTCGCCTTTAAATGAAGATATGCCGACCGGTATGCCGAGCAATAACTATGGTTATACCAAGCTGATTGTAGAGCAGCTATTACAAAAACTATCGGCATCCGATGATCGCTGGTCAATCGCCTTGTTGCGTTATTTTAATCCGGTTGGAGCACATAAAAGTGGCCAGATTGGTGAAGACCCGCAAGGGATACCCAATAACCTGATGCCGTATGTGACTCAGGTGGCTGTGGGCCGTCGTGAAAAACTATCTATTTTTGGTGATGATTACGATACGGTAGATGGGACAGGCGTACGGGATTATATTCATGTAGTGGATCTGGCCAATGCGCATTTATGTGCATTGACTAACCGTCTGCAAGCACAAGGTTGCCGTGCCTGGAACATTGGTACGGGACAAGGCTGTTCAGTCTTGCAAATCAAAAATACCTTTGAGCAGGTCAACGAGGTACAGATTCCATTTGAAATCGCTCCGCGTCGTGAAGGCGATGTGGCGACGTCTTTTGCCGATAATACCCGTGCAATAAAAGAACTGGGCTGGCAACCACAATATGGTCTGGAAGATATGCTGGCAGACAGCTGGAACTGGCAGAAGCAGAATCCACAAGGCTATCGCGATTAATTTTTTCAGATAAGTATCAAGCATAAAAAAGAGCCATTTTGATCTGGCTCTTTTTCTGACTTTAGCTGCCTTGAATCAGCTGGGTCAGCTCATCCACATAGTCTTGCATTGGTCGTGGATTCTGGTCACGACGGCTTTCAATATTCAAACGCAATAATGGTTCGGTATTAGATGCGCGCACATTAAAACGCCAGCTACCAAAATTCAGGCTGACGCCATCAGTCTGATCAATTTCAGGTTTCTGATCGGCATAATGATCGAAAAGTTTTTGGATGGTTGCCTGGGTATCGGCCACCTTAAAATTGATTTCACCCGAACATGGGAACTTGGCAATCATTTCTTCCACGAGAGAAGATAAGGATTTGCCTGTTTCAGACAATACAGCGATAGCAAGTAGCCATGGAATCATGCCGCTATCACAGTAAGCGAAGTCACGGAAGTAATGATGCGCACTCATTTCACCGCCATATACAGCATTGTGCTCACGCATTTTTTCTTTAATAAAAGAGTGACCAGATTTAGACTGAATGGCTTCACCTTTAAACTGCTCAACAATATCAAAAGTGTTCCAGACCAGACGCGGGTCATGAACAATTTTTTCACCAGACTGCTTCAGCAGGAAAGCCTGCGCCAGCAGACCGACAATATAATAACCTTCAATA
Organism: Acinetobacter sp. 22323; assembly: GCF_052044895.1. Classification (NCBI taxonomy): domain Bacteria; kingdom Pseudomonadati; phylum Pseudomonadota; class Gammaproteobacteria; order Moraxellales; family Moraxellaceae; genus Acinetobacter; species Acinetobacter sp. 22323. Next base: position 71,778 of record NZ_JBQEOL010000002.1, read on the forward strand.
AACTGGCCTTTTTCATCGAACAGGAAACAGCGGTCAAAGTCGCCATCCCAGGCAATACCCATATCTGCTTGATGCTCAATCACGGCATTACGGGTACTGTCACGGTTTTCTACCAATAGCGGGTTAGGAATACCATTTGGGAAGTTGCCATCGGCTTCATGATGAATTTTAATAAATTCGACAGGAATATTCAGTTCCTTAAACTTTGCCTCAATCGCATCAATCACATGACCTGCAGCACCATTACCGGGATTGACCACCAGTTTTAACGGGTGAATTTTTGCAGGGTCAATATAGGTCATTAGATGATCGACAAATTCAGGCAGGATATTATATTTTTCGGTTGTGCCTTTTTCTGCAACCTCATTAAAAGTGCCCGTTTCGGCCAGTGCTTGAATTTCTTTTAAACCTGTATCGGCACTGATCGGGCGGGCATTTTCACGCACCAGTTTCATGCCGTTATAGTCCATCGGGTTATGGCTGGCAGTGACTTCAATACCACCTTGCACATCTAAATGGAAGGCACCAAAATAAACTTCTTCAGTCCCGGTCATGCCTAAATCTAGAACATTCACGCCCGCATCATTTAAACCACGGATGGTGGCCTGTTTTAAATCTTCACTGCTAAGGCGGACATCACAACCGACTACAACGGTTTTTGGCTGGTAAATTTGTCCATAGGCGCGACCAATTTTATAGGCAATCTCTTCATTAAGTTCGCTGCCCAATCTGCCGCGAATGTCATAGGCTTTAAAACAAGTCAGTTTTGTCATAGGTATATCCATTCATATCAAGCAATGAAAAGGCTGGTCGAGCCAGCCTTTTTAGTTTTTATTCAACGGTAACTGATTTTGCAAGATTACGAGGTTGATCCACATCGGTACCACGAAGTACAGCCACATGATAAGACAATAACTGCACCGGAATGCTATACACAATTGGTGCCAAGATTGGATCGACGCTTGGTACAAAGACCACATGCTGACGGTCTTTAGCTTTAATACCACTGTTTTCATCAGCAAAGACGAACAGCTCACCACCACGTGCCTGCACTTCTTCCATATTGGATTTGAGTTTATCCAGCATGTCATCCTGTGGCGCCAGAATAACCACGGGCATGTCGTTGTCGACCAAGGCTAATGGACCATGCTTCAGTTCACCTGCCGCATAACCTTCAGCATGAATATAGGAAATTTCCTTCAGCTTCAAGGCACCTTCTAGCGCAATCGGAAAATGTGTACCGCGGCCCAGGAACAGACAGTGCTGCTTTTCTACAAACAGTTCAGAAAGGCGTAAAATTTCATCGTTATGATGCAAGGTATCCAGAATCACTTTTGGCATATGCCATAAGTCGGTGCTAATAGCTGTGACCTGTTCTGCTGAAATTGTATTTTTGACTGTACCCAGTTTCAGTACCAACAGCATCAGTGCAGCTAGCTGTGTGGTAAAGGCTTTAGTCGATGCAACACCAATCTCAGGGCCTGCCAAAGTCAGCAGGTTGTGATTGGTTTCACGTACCATCGAGGAGGTTGCCACGTTACAGATCGTCATGGTGGTAATGTCTAGTCCTTTGGTAGCCGCACGTTTCTGTGTATCACGTAATGCAGCCAAGGTATCGGCAGTTTCACCAGATTGGGAAATACAAACATACAGCGTGTGATTTACAATCACTGGCGTACGATAACGGAATTCGCTGGCAATCTCGATCTGGCAAGGCAGATCGATCAGCTGTTCAAACCAGTATTTGGCGATCATGCCAGCATGATAGCTGGTACCGCAGGCAATAATCTGGACTTGCTGAATTTTGGAGAAGTCCTGTTCCGCACTGGCAAGGAAGTCTTCGCGCAGGTCATTACCATTCAAGGCTTGGGAAATCGTCTGTTTGATCGCTTCAGGCTGCTCATAAATTTCTTTGAGCATGTAATGCTTGTACTCACCTTTAGAAGCATTGCTGACCGCAGCATCCAGTTCTTTGACCGGACGATCGACCAGTTGACCATCGACAAAGACTTCAATAGTGGTGCGGGTCAAACGGGCAATATCACCTTCTTCCAGGTAGATAAAACGGTTGGTAATCGGCAACAGAGCCAGTTGGTCAGAACTGATAAAATTCTCGCCAATGCCGACACCAATCACCAGTGGAGAGCCTTCACGTACGGTAATCAGTTCATCTGGATGATCCGTATGTACAATGCCCAGTGCATAAGCACCTTTTAGTTGCGGAACCACCTGACGTACAGCTTCTAACAGGCTTGGGGTAGATTTCAGCGCATCATTGATCAGATGGGCAACCACTTCAGTATCCGTCTGTGAGGTAAACACATAGCCCAAAGCTTCAAGATCATCTTTAAGTTCTTGATAGTTCTCAATAATACCATTATGAACCACTGCCACATTTTCAGAAATATGCGGATGGGCATTTTCTTCAGTCGGTTTGCCATGGGTTGCCCAGCGTGTATGTGCAATACCGAGGGAACCACTAATCTGTGATTCATTCACCGCCTGTTCAAGGTTGGAAACCTTGCCGACACGGCGTTCACGCAGGACCTGATGATTGTTGATCAGGGCTAAACCTGCTGAATCATAGCCACGGTATTCCAGGCGTTTTAAGCCTTCAATCAAAATATTGGTAATGCTGCGTTCCGCAATGCCACCGACGATACCACACATATTTGTTCCCCTTATTTCTTGATTTTTTGCGGACGTGGATAGTTTTCTTTGGCAAATTGCTTAGAGCGCTCTACTGCCAAACTGTTGTCTTCCACATCACGGGTAATCGTCGAGCCTGCACCGACTGTAGCACCGTTACCAATTCTCACAGGTGCCACTAATGAACTGTTCGAGCCAATAAAGGCTTGATCACCAATAATTGTTTTAAATTTGTTGGCACCATCATAATTACAGGTAATGGTCCCTGCACCGATGTTTGAGCCTGCACCAACTTCAGCATCACCCAGGTAGGTAAAGTGGTTGGCTTTAGAGCCTAGACCAATCGTGGTATTTTTAACTTCAACAAAGTTACCAATGTGAACTTCATTGGCCAGTTGTGCACCCGGACGCAGTCGTGCAAAAGGTCCAATTTGGGTGTCTTCACCCACGATGGCGCTGTCAAAAATACTATATGGCTGAACCCTGGTACCCGCTGCAATCTTGGTATTCTTGATGATACAGCCAGCGCCAATTTCTACATTGTTCCCCAGTTCGCAATCACCTTCGATAATCACATTGATATCAATGCGAACATCCTGACCGACAGTTAAATTGCCACGCAGGTCAAAACGGCTTGGATCAATCAGATGTACGCCCTGTTGCATGAGCTGTTTGGCCTGAAATGCCTGGAACTGACGTTCTAAAGCAGCCAGCTGCACCCGGTCATTTACCCCTTCAACTTCAAAAGCCTGCTCAGGTTCTACAGATGCAACTTGCATACCATCTGCCAAAGCCATCGCCACAATATCAGTCAGGTAATATTCACCTTGCGCATTGTCATTGCTTAAACGTGGTAGCCATTGATGCAGTTTGGCATTGCTGACGGCATAAATACCGGTATTAATTTCTTTGATTTGACGTTGTTCGTCAGAGGCATCCTTGTGCTCAACAATGGCCTGAATCTGACCTTGTTCACGTACGATACGGCCATAGCCATTGGCATCCGGCAGGGTAAGCGTCACCAGACCAATACCGGTTTCTGCAGTGGCATCGAGTAATTTTTGCAAGGTTACAGGGTTAATGCAGGGTACATCACCAGAAAGAATCAGAGAGACGCCGTCTTGAGGCAGGACAGGCAAGGTCATCTGTACCGCATGACCAGTACCCAGCTGTTCAGCCTGTTCTACCCATTTAATCTCTTGCTCTGCAAAAGCAGCCTGAACCAGATCGCCACCGTGACCATAGATCGTAATAATATTATCTGCGTTTAATTTTTTTGCCGTTTCAATGACATGACCCAGTAAAGGACGTCCTGCAAGGGGTTGTAATACTTTCGGTAAGCTGGAACGCATACGGGTTCCTTTACCTGCAGCAAGAATAATCACAGTCGTTGACATGTTCTAATCCTAAATATGGCTTATGCCACAGTGAAGTAAAAATAAAGCAAAATACAAAGGGCCGCCCACAGGCCAGCAATAATGTCATCCAGCATGATGCCGAAACCGCCATCAATTTGACGGTCAATGACACGAATCGGCCAGGGCTTCCAGACATCGAATAAACGGAACAGAGCAAAACCGACCAATGCCCACATCCAGCTCATTTCATTTAGATAGAGCAAAGGCAAAAAGGTAATGGATTGACCTGCAAATTCATCCCAGACAATGCGACCATCATCATGTACACCCATGACTTTAGCCGTATGCCCGCAAATATAGATGCCAATGAGCGACATCAGAATGATGGCTAGTATGGTGCTCGATAGGTCAATTGCAAGCCATAGCGGAATAAACAATAAGGCAAAAGCTGAACCAAACGTACCCGGCGCTTTCGGTAATAGGCCAGAACCAAAACCAACACCACAGAACACAATAAAACGGTCGGTCCATGACATGGCTTTAAAATTGATTGAAGGTTTATGCAAAATGTTGATACCCATTAAATTGAAGCAAATGATCTACGCCATCTTTTTCAAAAGTTAAGCCGCGCTGTTGCTGAATTGTGCCGATTATACTAATCGAATCATCAAGTTGTTTTTGCAATAATTTTTCATAATTTTGCGGGCTTATTGTAAAACATAATTCATAATCGTCGCCACCCGCCAATGCATACTGCCATTTTTGTTCATCATTTAAGGCGTGCAGGGCAGTACTTAGTGGTAAGTTTTCAAGTTGCAGCTTTGCGCCGACATCCGAGGCTTTTAAAATATGTCCCAAGTCTTGTGCCAAACCATCCGAAACATCAATCATGCTATTGGCCAGGCCTTTAAGCGCAGCACCTAAAGCACAACGTGGCGTTGGATAATCCAGACGTTTTTGTAGATCATGACCTAAATGCTTTAAGCCAAATGCCGCATCGCCAACCGTACCTGAAACACAAATCAGATCACCGACTTGGGCACCTGAACGTGGTACAGCAAAGCCTGTATCGACCCAGCCCAGTGCTGTGACAGATAGAGTCAGATGTGGACTTTGCGTGGTATCACCACCAATTAAACGCACGCCAAATTGATCGCAACAATCATATAAACCCTGGCTAAAGCCTTTGAGCCAAGCATGATCAATTTGGGGTAAGCTCAATGCCAATAAAATACTATGCGGTGTGGCGCCCATCGCGGCAATATCAGATAAATTGACTGCAACAGATTTCCAACCAATGGCATGTGGGTTTGTATCTAAAGGAAAATGTCGACCCGCAACTAAGGTGTCGGCACAAATCACCAATTGCTGGTGAGGTGGGGGAGTGAGCAAGGCTGAGTCGTCACCGACCCCTAAATCGACAGAATCTTGATTCTTACGATTGAAATAGGTGTCGATAATCGAAAACTCAGCCATACAACAAATCTACTTAAAACTTAGTTTGCTTGTTGTTTTTCTGCTGCACGTAAAGTTGTCGCTAAACGATCTAATACACCGTTGATGTATTTGTGGCTGTCTGCACCGCCAAAATGTTTAGCTAACTCAATTGCTTCGTCTAAAACGACACGATATGGAATCTCAAGATGTTCTTTGAGCTCATACGCACCTAAACGAAGTGTTGCGAGTTCTACACCATCAAGTGCAGAAAGTTCGCGATCCAGCACAGGGATAAGCAAAGCATCCAATGCTTCATGATTGGCAACCACTTGAGTCAACAATTCATGATAATAGCCAAGATCCACTTTGTGCATGGCATTGTCCACACGTGTACGTGCTTCAATCTCATGCACAGGGTTGTGGCTCATTTGCCATTCATAAATTCCTTGTACAGCAAAACGACGTGCTTTACGTTTTGCAGCATAAGTTGCTTGAAGTGTTTGCGACATAGCCTTAAATAGCCTTTAACAAGTTAACCATTTCAATCGCAGTCAAGGCAGCTTCACTACCTTTATTGCCTGCTTTTGTTCCAGAGCGTTCAATCGCTTGTTCAATACTATCCGTAGTGAGTACGCCATTAATGACAGGAAGACCAGCGTCCAGACCAACTACGCCTAAACCTTTGGCACATTCACCTGCCACAAAATCGAAGTGCGGTGTGCTACCACGAATCACAGCGCCCAAGGCAATGATGGCATCGAAATTACCAGTCGCTGCTAATTTTTTTGCAACGATTGGAAGTTCCCAGGCACCAGGTGCATGAACGACCGTGATATTATCCTCTGATACACCATGGCGTTTCAATGTATCAACGGCACCTTCTAACAGATGTTCAACAACAAAGCTATTAAAACGACCAACTAAAATCGCATAACGGTCTTCGTTCGCGAGATGTAACATACCTTCAATACGGCGAACAGCCATAATAACCTCGATTCTTATCTTAAGATGTGTGTTGTGCGGTGATGTATTCCACCACTTCTAAATTAAAACCTGACAATGCATTAAAGCGTAATGGTGAACTCAGCAGCTTCATTTTTTCTACGCCTAGATCACGCAAAATTTGTGCACCAACACCAATAGTTTGATACTGTTGTGACAGTGCAGCATTAGATTTCACATTTTTGGGTGCTTTTAAAGTATCAAGCGCAGGACCTAGATCTTGTAAATGACGTTGACCGATCCAGACCAGGACACCACGATCACTTGCAGAAATTTCTTTCAGGGCACGATCCAGGTTCCAGGCCGGTTCTCCGTCTTGTTTTTTCAATTTAAGCAAGTCACGGGTCGGATTAAAACCATGTACACGAACAGTCGTTACACCCTCTTTAGGCTCACCTTTGACTAAGGCCAAATGGATGTCTGGATTACCCAGTTCACGATAGCGGTACAGATCAAAGCTGCCGTATTCAGTATCAATACTTTGCTGATCGATACGCTCAATTGTTTGTTCATTGGTCATGCGATAATGAATCAGGTCAGCAATCGTACCAATTTTCAAGCCATGCTTTTCGGCAAAGACTTCAAGGTCTGGACGACGCGCCATGGTGCCATCTTCATTGATGATTTCACAAATGACCGATGCTGGTTCTAAACCTGCAAGACGCGATAAGTCACAGCCTGCTTCGGTATGACCTGCACGGTGCAGGACACCACCTGGCTGTGCCATCAATGGGAAGATATGACCAGGCTGTACGATGTCCGTAGGTTTAGCATGAGCCGCCACAGCGGTTTGAATTGTATGCGCACGCTCTGCAGGTGAAATACCGGTAGAAATACCTTCAGCTGCTTCAATGGATAACGTGAAGTTGGTCCCGTGTTGAGCGCCATTAGCATCTACCATCAATGGAAGATTCAACTGTTGGCAACGTTCTTTACTTAAAGTCAGACACACTAAACCACGAGCATGGGTGATCATAAAGTTGATGTCTTCAGGACGCACGTGCGTGGCAGCAATGACTAAATCGCCTTCATTTTCACGATCTTCATCATCCATCAGGATGACCATTTTTCCTGCACGGATATCTGCTACAAGCTCTTCAACTGTATTGAGCGGCATCAACCTTCACCTTCTTTTTTGATCTTGTTCAGACCGAATCATGACATTATTGGTTGCATAGTCTAACGCTTTTTGAGCAATTTTGCCTATGCTTATTGATTTCCCTAAACTGAACATTGTTATACACAGTCTTTTTCGGCAAAGAAAGCCGACTTTATATGGAAGTTTTTAATTTTTGTATTTTTTTTATCCAATTGAAAATATTAAAAAAATCAATGCTTATCATAGAGGGATATATATACTTGTTTTGGATAGCTTTATGATTTTATTGGGATAGAGGGACGGTTATTTTTCTGTTTAAGATAAAATTACCAAGTCAATAAAAAAGCGAACCGAAGTTCGCTTTTGCTTAGACAGGAATTAGAAGAAACCTGCTGGTTTGGTCGAGTAGCTGACAAGCAAGTTTTTGGTTTGTTGATAATGATCGAGCATCATTTTGTGGTTCTCACGTCCAATCCCTGATTTTTTATAACCACCAAATGCCGCATGGGCAGGGTAAATGTGATAACAGTTAGTCCAGACGCGACCTGCCTGAATCGCACGGCCGGCACGATAAGAGGTATGTGCTGAACGTGACCAGACACCCGCACCTAAGCCATAAATGGTGTCATTGGCAATTTTAATGGCATCATCAAAGTCCTTAAAAGTGGTCACGGCAAGTACAGGTCCAAAAATTTCTTCCTGGAAGGTTTTCATGTCATTGGTGCCTTTAAAAATGGTCGGTTCAATATAGAAGCCTTGACCTACTTCATGGCGTGCTTCACCACCTGTTAAGACCTGAGCACCTTCTTCACGACCTGTGGCGATACAACCCAAGATCTTATCCTGCTGTTCTTGCGATGCCTGTGCGCCAATCATGGTGTCGGTATCCAGTGGATGACCGGTCTTAATGCGCTTGACACGCTCAACTGCACGTTCCAGGAATTTGTCTGCAATACTTTCCTGTACCAGTGCACGTGAAGGGCAGGTACAGATTTCTCCTTGGTTGAGGGCAAACATGGTAAAACCTTCCAGGGCTTTATCTAGGTATTCATCCTCTTGATCCATCACATCTGCAAAGAACAGGTTTGGTGATTTACCGCCCAGTTCCAAGGTCACAGGAATAATATTTTCAGTCGCATATTGCATAATCAGCTGGCCGACTGCGGTTGAACCGGTAAAGGCAATTTTTGCGATACGAGGGTTGGTCGCCAGTGGACGACCGACCTCAACGCCATAGCCATTAACAATATTCAGTACACCAGGTGGTAAAAGATCCTGAATCAGTTCAACCAACACTAAAATACTGACAGGGGTTTGTTCTGCTGGTTTCAGCACAATACAGTTACCGGCAGCTAAAGCCGGAGCCAGTTTCCATGCGGCCATGAGAATTGGGAAGTTCCAGGGAATGATTTGACCGACAACGCCGAGGGGTTCATGGAAATGATAGGCGATGGTATCTTCGTTAATTTCTGAAATGCCGCCTTCTTGCGCGCGAATACAACCAGCAAAATAACGGAAGTGGTCGATACATAATGGAATATCTGCATTTAGGGTTTCACGAATCGGTTTACCGTTGTCCCAGGTTTCTGCCACCGCGAGCAATTCCAGATTTTCCTCTAGACGATCGGCAATCTTGAGCAGGATATTTGAACGTGTGGTCGGTGATGAGCTATTCCACTGTGCTTTGGCAGCATGGGCGGCATCGAGTGCAAGTTCAATATCTTCGACACTGGAGCGTGGTGCTCTGGTAAAAACTTTACCATCGACTGGGGAAATATTATCAAAGTATTCACCTTTGACTGGCGGCACCCATTTACCGCCAATAAAGTTTTCGTATTGTGCTTTAAATTGAATTTTTGAACCGTCAGTATTTGGATCTGCATAGCGCATATTTTTGTCCTTTCATTGATTGTTATAGCTGTGAGAGAAATAAAGCTGAGAGACGAAGACTCATCTTGGAATGAATAGTTATAGCTAATATAAAGAGCAAATCTGACGCTATGTCGAGGGTTTACAAGCGTGCTACAAAAGGCAACAAAGCGAACCTAATAGGATTTCAATATTGTTATTAATAATCAATTATTTATTTTAAAGTAATTAAATTTTGGCACTGTTAAAACATGATATTTCTCACAGATCAGACTGCTGCGAGATAACAATTGACCCGTTTTAGAATACAATCTCTCAGATAAATTTTTTGGGAAGGCAGTTTTTATTTTCCTTCCCAAAATCTTTCAAATCATGATCGTTCTGAACTGGTTAAAGTCCTTTGGTATGTAACCACTCAAACAGTTGTTGATAGACCTGTTCCCGCACTGCTTTTTCTGACAGTACCAGATCATGCAGCCCATTATGAATTTCACATAAGGTGACATCGCCTGATATTTTTCGGGCATGCTGAATCATATCCTGCACTTCCAGGATCACATCGCTGCTTTGTGCATGACGATTAAATTTTCGTGGATAAGTCGTCTGATGCGAATGCATGATCAGAACAGGAATGCTTAACTGAATACCTTGATGCAATTCTTTTTGCGCCTCATGAATGGCATGTACAAAGCTCAAACGCACCATGGGGTAACGGACTTTTTTCCATTCCAGGTTAAAGTTCCATTCACCATGATGGCTGGCGTGCAAACTTGGGACATACCACTTATTAAGACGACTTGGGAATAGAAGGTTTGGAAAACGTTTGCCCATTGCTGCCATTCGAGGAATGGCAAATTTCTTTTCCAGACGGCTCATATTGAAGTCATAAAAGGGACTGTTTGCCCAGAGCGCTTTAATCAGGGGATGATCAGGATGATGTGCTGCATACAAGGTTGTAGTTAAGCCCCCCGTTGAATGTCCGCAAAGCAGCACCGCGTCATGACTTTCCTGACCGATAATATCCAGTGCCTGAGTAATTTCTGCATCATATTCTGACAGGCTATGAACGTTATAGTACTTCTGATGGGGCAAATAGGAGCGGCCATATTTACGTAGGTCCAGCGCATAAAAGTCAAAACCCTGCTCATTGAAACGCTCTGCCATTTCAGTCTGGAAAAAATAGTCAATAAAACCGTGGATATATAGCACCGCCTTTTTAGTCAGTCCAACGGCTTTCTTGCGAACGAGGGTTGCCACCACCTGACCTTCGTAATCATTTGGAAGATCTAAGGTGGCCTGTTCATAACCAGCTCCTAAAATATCGGGTTGATAATCTACCTCTATTTTTGTTGTCATTATTTTCTCTTAAATTCTTGTTTGGGTTTTATATTTAGATATTTCTAGACTGGCGTCAAATAAAAACAACACTTTTGATCGAAGAACTGATCACCTAAATTTAACAGATAAAGTGCTCAGCAAAATTGAATGAATGGGAGTAAAACTTGTAATTTTCTACAAGTAGATACTGAGATCCCGATTTGCTTTTAAGCAAAACAGGCTGAAATGGATGCAAAAATAGGCCTAAAACTTTTAAACTTTAGTCTATTGTTAATTTTTAATAAAGATTTCTATTGATCTAAAATTACTTTATCACTTATCGAAAAAATGTATAAATAGAGAAGGTTTTTTCTCGTCTATATAATCAAGTTTCCTTTATATAAGTTTTAGTTTAAACCCTCTATTTGACTCAAGCGTTTACTGACCATATTCAGAAAACAGCTCAAAACAGACCTTACGTAACCATTCTACGTTCGGGTTGCTGTGTGAACGTTCATGCCAATGCTGTTTGACATTGTATTGAGGGAAAGAATAAGGCGGTCTTAAGATTTTAATATCACCACGGGATTGTAAAAAACGGCTTAAATAATGAGGGACTGTCGCAATGGCATCTGTATTTTTAATAATTGGACCAACACCCAAATAACCCGGTAAGCGCATCAGAATATTACGATTTACCCCGCGTTTACGTAGTTCATTTTCAATAATGTAATGTCCACCCGTGGCTCGAATCACGATATGCAGTTCCTGGCTATATTCTTCAGCGGTCAAGCTATCCTTAATCAGGCGTGGATGGTAGGGGCTACAGATCACGGTATATTCTTGTTTAAAGAGCGTTTGTTGATAGAAGCCTGCTTCTAGATGGGGCAAAAATCCAATCGCCAGATCGATTTGGCCGTTTGCCATTTTTGCCGGAGTATCTTTATCAATGGGGACAATACTCAGAGAGATATTAGGTGCATGTTCTCTCAAGTAATTGATCAAGGTTGGGAGTAATACCAGATGACTGATATCGGTCATGCTGATTTTAAACTCATAATTCGATTTTTTAGGATCAAAATCAATATTGTACTGATTGATTGACTTCAGCTTTTCAAGAAATTCTACCGTAATCGGAAAAATATCCTTGGCGAGATCAGTAGGCTCCATGCTATTGCCCACACGGACGAATAATGGATTATTAAAATGCTCGCGCAATTTATTTAAACCGATACTTAAAGTCGACTGTCCCGTACCTAAAGCAGCAGCTGCCTTCGACACACTTTTATGGCGATAAATCTCATAAAAAATTTGTATAAGTCGCGAATCAATATCCATCGTTTTAATCAGCTGTATTGATTTTATCAATACAGCCTATTCATTTCTGCATATGTATACAAGTTTTTTTGGTTGATAAATTGGCCGAAAACATAGGGTGGTTAAGCAATTTTGCATCGAAATTGCTTTTGAATATAAAGAGGCTCGCTGATGGAACAACTCGCAACATTAGAAGATTTACCGAAAGAGTATGTCTCAAATTTGACTGACTCGAATCTTGTCCCACTTTGGCCAAGTCTCCGTAATGTATTACCACCGCTTCAACCGATTCCTCAGACTCAAGTCACCGCTTGGCACTTTAAGGACATTAAGCCTTTATTGCTACAAGCGGGTGAGTTAACCCCGATTGAAAAAGCTGAGCGTCGTGTACTGGTTTTGGCAAATCCAGGTCATGGCCTGGAAAACATGAAAGCGACCTCTTCTATTTATCTGGGCATGCAATTGCTCTTACCAAATGAATGGGCGCCGTCACATCGTCATACACCAAATGCAGTCCGCCTGATTGTGGAAGGTACGGGTGCCTATACGACAGTCGAAGGTCAAAAATGCATGATGGAGCATGGTGACCTGATCCTAACTCCATCAGGTTTATGGCATGAGCATGGTCATGACGGTGACGAACCAGTGATCTGGCTAGATGTGCTTGATCTTCCACTGGTGTATTACATGGAAGCCTCTTTTGTAGAAGGCGGTGATGTTCAGGAGGTCAAAGGTACCGACCGTAGCCATCACTATGGTAAAGGCATTGTGCCAAGCGTGCATTTTGTTCGTGAAAACTCTGGCTATCCATTGCTGCGTTATTCATGGAAAGACGTCAAACAGGTACTTGATGATCTTGCTAATGACTCAAGCCATCAAGGACCAGCGCAAATCAGTTATGTAAACCCGGAAACTGGGGAAGACTGTCAAAAAATTATTGGCTACTCGGCAATCCGTTTAGCACCGAATGAAGTGGTACAGCTGGAACGCCGTTCAGCAGCTCAAGTATTCCATGTGATTGAAGGTCAAATGCAGATCGATATCAATGAATATAGCCACGAACTGTCCCGTTCAGATACCGCATGTGCACCTTGTTTTGCACAAATTGATTTAATCAATAACGGTGATGAGCCTTGTTACATCTTTGTTGCCGATGAAGCACCTTTACAGAAAAAGTTAGGTCTTTATTCGACACGCGCACGCATCTAAACGTATTTGGAAGGAATCGACATGAGTATTGATCAACGTCCTATTTTAATCGCAGGTGGCGGTATCGGTGGTTTCGCAGCAGCATTGGCACTGACGAAACAAGGCTTCAAAGTCAAAGTATTTGAACAAGCGCCTGAGATTGGTGAGATTGGTGCAGGCATTCAGTTAGGTCCAAATGCATTCCATGCTTTTGATGCACTCGGCATTGGTGAAATTGCACGTGGTAAAGCTGTATATACCGATTACATGGTCATGCACGATGCATTAGATGAGTATCAGGTTGGTAAAATTCCAACAGATGAACACTTCCGTGAGCGCTTTGGAAATCCATATGCCGTGATTCACCGTGCCGATATCCATGGTTCTTTGGTAGAAGGTGCAGCGAAAGTCGGTGATCTGGAAGTGATTACCGATTGCCGTATCCAGTCTGTATCACAAACTGAAGATGAAGTATCGATTACTGATCAACACGGCAATACCTATGTTGGTCAAGCACTCATTGGTGCAGATGGTGTGAAATCTGTGGTACGTGAAACTTTGGTTGGCGATCCAGCATTAGTCACAGGTCATGTGGTTTATCGTGCAGTTGTGCCTAAAAATGAGTTCCCAGACAACCTGAAATGGAATGCGGCAAGTATCTGGGTTGGTCCAAACTGCCATCTTGTGCACTACCCATTACGTGGCGGTGAAGAGTACAACGTGGTTGTAACCTTCCATAGTCGTCAGCAGGAAGAGTGGGGCGTAACTGATGGTTCCAAAGAGGAAGTGTTGTCTTACTTCGAAGGCATCTGTCCGAAAGCACGCCAACTTATTGAACTACCAAAATGCTGGAAACGTTGGGCAACAGCAGACCGCGAACCAATTTCACAATGGACCTTTGGTCGAATTACATTATTGGGTGATGCTGCGCATCCTACTACCCAATATATGGCACAAGGTGCATGTATGGCGCTTGAAGATGCGGTGACTTTGGGTGAAGCACTGCGTGTATGCAATAACGATATTCATCAGGCATTTGATTTGTATCAAAAATCACGTATTTCACGTACGGCGCGTATTGTGTTGTCTTCACGTGAGATGGGCAAGCTTTACCATGCGCATGGTGTACAGCGTTTGATTCGTAATGACTTATGGCGTGATCGTTCAGCAGAACGCTTCTATGACGCGATGGAATGGTTATATGGCTGGAAAGTTGAAAACTGTCTGGTTGCAGCACAACACTTTCAAGGAAAAGTAGCATGAAACTGTATGGCTTCTTCCGCAGCGGTACCTCACACCGTTTAAGAATTGCATTAAACCTGAAAGGCTTAAGCTACGAACAGGTTTCTGTATCATTGGCTAAAAACCAGCATCATCAGGCAGATTTTAAAGCACTGAACCCTCAGGGTTTGGTGCCAGTACTGGAAACTGAACAAGGTTTACTGACACAAAGCCCAGCGATTATTGAATGGTTAGAAGAAGTATATCCAGACGTAGCTTTACTTCCGAAAAGTCCATTTGAAAAAGCCAAGGTTCGTGCTCTGGCAGCGATCGTAGGTTGTGATATTCACCCAATCAATAACAAGCGTGTGCTTGAGTATCTGCGCAACAATCTTGAGCAAGATGAAACCCAAGTATTGGCATGGTGTGGTGAATGGATTTCTAAAGGCTTTGATGCTTTGGAAAAACTGTTACAGCAAGATACGACACGTGAAAACTTCTGTTATGGCAATACTGCAACGTTGGCAGATGTGTATTTAATTCCACAAGTCTATTCAGCAAAACGCTTCAAGGTAGATTTAACGCCTTACCCAACAATTGTTTCGATTTATGAGCATTGTATGCAGTTAGACGCTTTCCAAAAAGCTGACCCTGCACAGCAACCAGACACGATCTAAACACAGTTATTGAAGATTTAAATTAGGAAATTTTATATGTCATTTGTATTTGAACCGATCGAAACTGCTGCACTGCCAATTGTAGATTCTGAACAGCAATATCCAGTCCGTCGTGTGTACTGTGTGGGGCGTAACTATGCAGCACATGCACGTGAAATGGGTTTTGATCCAGATCGTGAACCACCATTCTTCTTTTGCAAGCCAAATGATAAAGAATCAATTGTGCCAGTACCTGCAGGTCAAGCCGTTGATCTTCCATACCCAACACAAACTTCAAACTACCACTATGAAATCGAGTTGGTCGTTGCCATTGGTAAAGACGGTAAAGACATCTCTGTTGAAGATGCCAAAGACTACATTTTTGGTTATGCGGTAGGTCTGGATATGACTCGCCGTGACTTGCAAATGGGTATGCGTGAAAAAGGCCGTCCATGGGAAATCGGTAAAGCATTCGACTTCTCTGCACCAATTGGTCCAATTCACCCAATTTCTGCAACAGGCGAAATCAATCAAGCAGACATTCACTTAACAGTGAATGGTAAGACGGAACAGCGCAGCGATGTGAGCCACCTGATTTGGGATGTATCAGAAACCATTGCCAACCTTTCAACTTTATTTGAATTGAAAGCAGGCGACTTGATTTTCACAGGTACACCAGAAGGCGTTGGTGCAGTTGTGAAAGGTGATGTCATGCGTGCTGAAGTAGCAGGCTTAACTGGTATCACTGTAAATGTAATCTAACATTTGCCTTAAAGATGGCTCACAACAATAACAGCATGGGCCATCTTTTATTTGCTCAGGAATGCAAAAGCGTAGGGATACGTTTTTGAAAGAGGGTTTCCTATGTCTCAGAATCAGCAATCGATTGATGTACAAAGCTTCATTGATCGCAATCCACTTTCCCGTTCACAAAAACTCATTATATGGCTCTGCTTTATCATCGTGGCGATCGATGGTTTTGATACAGCTGCTGTCGGCTTTATCGCTCCAGCGTTAAAAGCTGAATGGGCATTAGAAGCGACTAGTCTGGCGCCATTATTTGGGGCAGGTTTGTTTGGTTTGATGGCCGGTGCATTGGTTTTTGGACCGCTTTCCGACAAATTGGGCCGTAAAACGATTTTGATTGGTTCAATTTTTGTATTTGGTCTGGCCAGTCTCATCTCTGCATTTGCTACGGATTTAGAATCATTGATTTTTTGGCGCTTTGTGACCGGACTTGGTTTAGGTGGAGCAATGCCAAATGCCATTACCTTGACCTCTGAATATAGTCCAACACGCCGTCGTTCTAATCTTGTGACCTTAATGTTCTGTGGCTTCACGATTGGTTCAGCATTGGGTGGTATTTTATCTGCACAACTGCTTCCAAGTATCGGCTGGCACGGGATTCTGATGATTGGTGGGATTGCGCCACTGGCAACCATTCCTTTCTTGCTTGTATTCCTTCCTGAGTCACTGAAATTCTTGGTGTTGAAAAATAAAGCCCAAGAAAAAATTGACAAAATTGTCCGTAAAATTGCACCTCATGTAGCAGATATTCCACATCTGGTACCAATACCAAATGAAATCAATCAAACAGGTATTCGTGACTTATTTAGCCGCCAATATGCATTAGGTACTTTCCTGATCTGGTGTACATTCTTTATGAGTTTGCTCATCATCTACTTGATTTCAAGCTGGATGCCAACCATGCTGACCAATCATGGTTTCAATCTTGAAAATGCATCTTGGGTAACTTCAGTCTTCCAGATTGGCGGTACGATTGGTGCGATTGTGATTGGTTACATGATGGATAAAACTGACTCGACTAAAGTGCTGAGCATGGCATATATCTTGGGTGCAGTATTTTTGGTGTGCTTAGGGTTTGGCATTGAAAATGCCATGATGCCACTGTTACTTTTAGGTATGTTTGGTGTGGGGATCGGGATCAGTGGTTCACAAGTGGGTGTAAATGCCTTTTCATCAAGCTTCTACCCAACCCATTGTCGCGCAACAGGGGTGAGCTGGGCGAATGCAGTAGGTCGTTCAGGTTCGGTTGCCGGTTCGGTGATTGGTGGCTGGTTGATGTCATTAAACCTCACCACATTTGAAATTCTTTCCCTTCTAGCTGTTCCTGCACTGTTTGCTGCCTTTGCACTGTTTATGTTGAAACAGATGAAGAAAAAAGCAGTAAAAGCAGAATATACAGCAGTTGCTCAAAGCTAAAAATTAAGTTTCAACGCAAAAAAAAGTTGGGCATCTGCCCAACTTTTTTATTTTTAATACTCAAGAAATGAAATCTCTTCTCGATACTAAACAGCAGTTTCGGAATCGATTTATTAGTATGGTCTTGATACAGACTGGCATTATCCTATACCCATTTGATTTTACGTAAGATTAAGCCAGAATCGTGGATAGTAGGCCGAAGGTGATAATTTTTATCTTTTAGATGAATGACTTAATTTAAGTGAGAGATGGGGAGATAGTCAGAGAGAAGTACATTCAACTCAGTATCTAATTTCTAGTTAGCCAAATATTTTGGATATAAAAAAGCCCCAATCTTTCGATCAGGGCTTTTAGAATTTGGAGCGGGAAACGAGACTCGAACTCGCGACCCCAACCTTGGCAAGAGTCACCGACATAAAATACACTAAATAACATAATTAGTATTTTAATAAACTCTATATATAACAGTTATATAGAGTTTTTATTTTGTGTGGTGTAATTTAAGGTAGGGTGGGGTACTTTGATTTTTGGTCACTAATTTATTGTGATAATCAACAATAATAACCAACATACACATGCTTAATCTAAAGGTGTTTTACTGACTGGTATAATTTTATAATGAGAGGGGTGTTGCCTGGGGCTACGGTTTCTGTTTTGCCTTTTGGCGTAAGACGTACAAATATAAGCTTTCTACTTTTTCACGTGCCCATGGTGTGGTACGCAAGAATCGCAATGATGATTTAACACTTGGGTCTATGCAAAAACATCTAATTTCAATTTTACGACTTAAACCTTCAAAGCCACCGTAGTAATCCAATAATTCATCCAAAATGTCAGCAAGTTTTTTGCCGTGTAAAGGGTCATTGGAGGTGTTCATAATAGATCAATCGTATTTTGGGTGGCCATTATTATAACCTGGGCTAGTTGGAAAACTAGAGAGTTGGAATGTAAGTAATGATGGACTGAATAGCCACCAAAATTCTGGAGCACACCCAGCCATCGGGTGATGCATCATATTCATGCCTTGGCAGGGTGGCTTAACGGTCGAACTTCAGAACAGGAAATCCAGTATCATCCGGCACGGATCCTGATGCAGAATTTTACCGGTGTTCCTGCAGTGGTTGATCTTGCTGCAATGCGTGCAGCAATGGCCAAAGCCGGTGGTGATCCGGAAAAAATTAATCCGTTGTCACCAGTGGATTTAGTCATCGATCACTCGGTGATGGTCGATTACTTTGCTAGCTCGCAAGCTTTTGAGTAGAATGTCGCCATTGAGATGCAACGCAATGGCGAGCGCTACCAGCTTCTACGTTGGAGGCAGGCGGCGCTCAATCAGTTTCGCGTGGTGCCGCCAAGAACCGGAATTTGCCATCAGGTCAATCTGGAATATCTGGCACAAGTGGTCTGGAGCAATGAGGTCGATGGGCAGGGCTTTGCCTTTTCTGATACCTTATTCGGTACCGATTCACAATTTATTCATCATATTCTGAAAATATTTCTTCAATTTCATCCCACTGCGGCAATTTATGCTTTTTTTTATTCACTTCGAATTGTAAACCAACACCATCAAGCACACGTTCAAATATATCAAATGAACCTGTAAAATGGCCATTTTCCATCTCTGAAATTGTTGTTTTATTGACTTGAGTTTTTTCTGCAAGGCTTTTCTGTGTATAGCCTAACCCTTTTCTTGCCAAACGTATTTCTTTACCTATTTCACCTCGTGTAGCCATTTTTTTCTCCCGAAATTTGTTAGCCATATAGCAAACTTTTAACTAATTATGGTTAATATTCGCTATATAGCAAACTTTTATAATGATTCTTGAATAGCTAAATTGAACTTATAAGATTCAATTTAGCCTCAAATTAGGTTAATAGAATCCATATATGTATGGTAGTTCTCAATAATGAGGCAGTTGTATACCTCTTGAGAAGAGAAACTTCTTATACCTTGAATTTGAATTATTAGACAAAATTATGACTTTTAATTTTCTGTGTAATGAAGCTTTATATATTCTTAATATTTACCCTGAAGCCGAAGTCCTTCGACTACGTTTAATACAGTAGCTAATCCCTGAGTAGTCTGAATCTGTTTTATCGGAATGCCTTTGGTTAGCTTATTTGGTGACTTCATAAAATGCTGCATCCATTTAGCCTCTCCACCTGTTAGAGCATCTAGTGATATCGCAATACGAATTAAAATAATTGCGAGTTCTCCTTGACTTGAATCGGGATCTAACTGAAGCGAATTTAAAGTTTCCACTGAATCTAAATTGATAACGATAGCAAGCTGGTCCAGTGTTAAACCAAGTTGTTTTCCAGATGATAAAACAGCTTTAGTTAATACCTTTTTTTGTTTTGCAATTTTTTCTGACGTTTTATGCATGACTGATCTCAGTTTCAGACGTTGCTGATACCTAGAGTTTATACTATTTGATTATCGTTTCTCAGACGTATTCATCCGTGTAGATACTTTCCATCCAACAATTGCTCGTGAGAACACATCAATAATAAAGGCGGTATAGACCCAGCCTGAATGAGTTTGAATATACGTAAAGTCACTCACCCACAGTTGGTCAGGATGATCAGCATTAAAATTACGTTTCACTAAATCATGTGCTCTTTTTTGATCATCTCGGCTACGGGTGATTTGTTTATTCTTACCACGCCAAACACCTTGTATACCTAGCTTCTGCATCAATCGAGCAACTGTACAACGTGCGATAACATAACCTTCACGTTTCAATTGTTGCCAGACCTTACGCACACCATATCGACCTGAACTTTCTTTCCAAATTCGTTGAATTTGTTCAGCATGATGCTCATCATGTCGATCTCGTTTCGCTCGAGGTTCTGGATTGTCAGCGAGATCTAAAGTTCGGTAATAGGTTGAAGCTGCGATCGGTAAAATCCTACAAATCGCATCAACACCATATAAGTCTTTATTGTTATGGATGAAATCCACCATTATTTGTGTGGGCGGTCGAGCTCCGCCTGGGCGAAAAAAGCGGCTGCTTTACGTAGAATTTCATTCGCACGTTGCAGTTCTTTATTTTCACGTTCCAGTTGTTTGATACGTTCTTGATCTGAAAATTGTTGTACTTTGATTGGATTTTGTTGATCCAAGTATTTTTGATACCAAACACGTAGTGTTTCAGGAGTACAGCCAATTTTAGGAGCAATTGCGGAAACTGCAGCCCAATTCGATGGATAATCTTTCTCGGATTCAATCAATAATTGAACCGCTCTTTCTCTGATTTCAGGGGTATATTTTAATTTTGTCAGGCTTTGTTGCATAAATATGTAAGCATCTGATTTACATAAATTTAATTTTGGATCAAAAAAATCAAAATTTTTAAAATCATATAGTTATGAAATCTTTGTGCAACAAAGCCGTCCAAACAACAAACCCCATGACCATAACTTATGGGGCTTGTTGGCTATTTTGCTGCGTATTGTGTGGCTTTTTGTGATTAAGCCTTACATCACTTCACGCTGCGCTTCATCTTCCAAATAGCTTTCTAAAGAATCATCTAGCGCATATAACCATGGCGTGTGATGTGGCTTAGCCATTTTTCCAGTCATTACTGAGCGATAGACTTTATCTCTAAAGCCCATAATGTTTTCTTTTTTATGCTTTTTCCATTGCATGAAAATATCATGCACTGCATCAATATTGAATGATGGATAGTCCGTCTGCGCAATCAGGCGTTTGATGTAATCGCCTTGGAAGCGGGCAGATTGTTCATCGTTCAATAGGCGCTGCTCTTTTTCATGTAAGGTCTGCGTATGGCTCTGCATTTCTGCCGTGCTTGGTAAAGTAATTTTGCCCAAAATCACATCACGGACAAACCATGCTTGCGCATCGAACATATTGAAGGTGTACCATTGATCTTGCATGCCCAAGTAGAACAAGCGAGGATTCTTTTCCCACACCACACCCTGATATAAACCCTGCGGATAAAGGCAGTTATGTGTTCTGAGGCGTAGGTTATCTTCAATAAATGGGAAGTGGTGCAAATAGCCTGTGCATAAAATAATGGCATCAATTTTGGCAGATGTTCCATCACCAAAATAAGCAGTATTTTCATCTACACGCAGTAATTGTGGCTTTTCAGACCAGTTTTTAGGCCATTTAAAACCCATGGCTTTACTGCGATAGCAACTGTAAATTTGCTTAGCACCGTATTTATAACATTGTGAACCAATGTCTTCGGCAGAGTAGCTGCTGCCAACCAATAACACAGACTTACCTTTAAATTCCAGCGCATCACGGAAGTCGTGTGCGTGCAAAATGCGACCATGGAATTGATCAAAGCCTTCATAAACAGGAACACGTGGGGTAGAGAAGTGTCCAGATGCAACGACAACATAATCAAATTGTTCTGAATAGTGCTGTTGTTGTGCATAATCTTCGACATCTACCGTGAATTTTTGCGTTGTTTCATCATAGGCAATATGCTGAACGGCACTATTGAAACGGACTAAATCTTTGACCTGTGCTTTTTCTGCACGGCCTTTGATGTAATCCCACAGTACTGCACGTGGCGGATATGAAGCGATTGGTTTTTTGAAATGTTCATCAAAAGTATAATCGGCAAATTCTAGCGCTTCTTTGGGGCCATTTGACCATAAATAGCGGTACATACTGCCGTGGACAGGTTCCCCATGTTCATCTATACCAGTGCGCCAAGTATAGTTCCATAGCCCGCCCCAATCATTTTGTTTTTCGAAACATACAATTTCAGGAACTTGTAGACCTTTGGCCTTTGCTGACTGAAACGCTCTTAATTGGGCCATGCCACTTGGGCCAGCACCAATAATTGCAATTCGATCCATTGCTATCTCCATTAGTTTTGAGTTCTTAATTACCTCTCCAATTTTGAGTGTCACAATTTAGGATTTGAAATATAAGCATTATAAAGATAAGCAAATACAATCCTAAATTGAGCGATTAAAAATCTGTTCAAAATAGGATGTGAATTAAAAAAAAAGAAAAAATAATAAAATGTGCTAAAGACAGTAAAAATTACCTAAGCAATTCATCTTTATAAAAAACACATTTTTTAAGAAAGCTGATCTTATCATAATTTCTGATTAATTGTGGCTTTGCTTAGTTATAAAAGTGAATTTAAAGTCATTCCATTAATATTGGCGGATTCAAGCGGCAAGTGCAACAGTATAAAAACCAGCCATAACTTCACTAGGCGTATACCAACCTAGTGTTTTTCTAGGACGATGGTTGAGTGCAAATTCTATCTGCTCTATTTGTTCGTTTGACACGTCATCAAACGATGATGATTTTGGCAGATATTGCCGGATTAAACCATTCGTATTTTCATTCCTTGCTCGTTGAATAGACTTGTAAGGATCAGCAAAATACGTATCTATGCCGGCATCAGTGATTCTTTTGTGTTCGGCAAATTCCTTACCATTATCAAAAGTAACACTATAAGCATGGCTCATCCGTAAACGATCTAAGTAAGCGTCCGCTGAGCCCCATAGCTATTTTTTAATTTGAGTTGGGTTTCCAGCGGTGTGGAAGTAATTCTTCTATTTGGGTCACTTTATGTGTCGGCAACCTTTTCAGAACATCACTTAAATAGGCATACGGATCCAGCCCATTCAGCTTTGCTGACTGGATTAATGTCATAATATTGGCTGCTCGCTGACCGCTGCGCAGCGAACCTGCAAATAACCAGTTCTTACGTCCCAACGCCCAGGGGCGCATTGAGTTCTCTGCCCAGTTATTGTCAATGGGTAGATTGCCATCATCCAGATAGCGGCTTAAGGCTGGCCAACGCTTCAGACTGTAATTGATCGCCTTGGCGGTTGGAGAACTCGATGGCACAGTCAGTTGATGTTGGTTGAGCCATTCATACAGTTGTTGCATCACCGGTTGACTATGCTGTTGTCGGTATTCGCGGCACTGTTCTGCTGTACCATCGGTCTTTTTCCTGAGTTCTGCTTCTATGGCATACAGTTTCTGAATCAGCACTAATGCCTGTTCAGCGACCTGACTTTCCCGGTCACATGTAGCTCATGGAATTTACGACGCGCATGCGCCATGCAGCCCACCTCAATGACCTGACCTGATTTAAAGCGTGCTTTATAACCGCTGTAATCATCACAGACCAGATGGCCCTGCCAGCCATTCAGGAACTCTTCTGCATGCTGACCTGAACGACTATCCTGAAAGTCATAGATCACGGCTTGAACTGGATTGTACTGTGTAGTGGCATAGGCCCAGACATAACCTTTCTTCGGTTTTTTATCATTCTCACCCATCCGCATGATGGTGACTGGTGTTTCATCTGCATGCAGCACCCGCTGTTGCAGCACCACCTCTTTTAAAGCATTGGCCAGAGGTTCCAGTTCTACACCGCAGCGACCTATCCAGTCGGACAGGGTTGATCTGGATAGATCAATTCCTGCGCGTAGAAAGATTTGACGTTGACGGTACAGCGGCAAATGATCAGCGTATTTCGAGACCAGCACATGGCTCAGTAGTTCAGGACTGGCAATACCTTTATCAATCACATAGGCGGGCATCGCTTGCTGAGTCAGGGTGTCACACTGATCACAGACCCATTTGCCACGAACATGCTGTTCCTTATAGAACTGTGCCGGTCTGAAATTCAGTTTTTCACTGATATCTTCGCCGATACGACGGAGTTGGCAGCCACAAGCACATTGGGTTGATGTTGGTTCATGCTCAATACGAATGGTGTGTAGATGATCGGGCAGCAGTCGACGTTTAGGTTTATTTGCTTTGGCTTTGTGTGTCGCTGCATCGGTTTTATCTGCATTCAGCCGCTCCAGTTCCAGATCGACTGCTGCGATATCTTCTTCGACCGCCTCATCCCATAGATGGATTTGTTTTGCGGTGAGATGTTCGTTTTTACTGCCGAATTTATGCTTTTTAAACAGCGCCAGTTCATGCTCGTATTTTTGATTGAGAATAGAAAGATGCTGAACTTTGGCATCCAATTGCTGGTTTGATTTTTCTAATTCTTGATTTGATTGTGCCAGAGACTGATGCTGCATCGCCAACTGCCGGGTAAATTCCAGCAGTTGTTCATGGGTCAGTTGGCTTAAATCAGGCAGCATTTTCATGACCGCAGTATGCCTGAGGTCATGACGCAGAGGAAATAGAACGTTTGGAGAATAGCACAATGTAGCAGCCTGGTTTAGAGCATTGTTACCACTTGCTGTCGTCCGATGCGCTGCCAGGGCAAACCCTGAATGAGTGCCTGTAACTGTTCTGGACTGAGAACTACGTTTTCACCCTGGTGAACTTTAGCCCAGTGGAATTTTCCCTGTTCCAGCCGCCTGGCACACAGCCAGATGCCCAGTCCATCATGTACCAGCACTTTCATACGATGGCCACGTTTATTACAGAACAGGTAGGCGCAATGCGGTTTGATTGAGCCAAAGGCTTTCATAATCTGCGCCATGGCCGTATCCATACCCGCACGCATGTCCATGGGCTGGGTAGACAACCAGATTTCATCGATACGGATCATTTGATCAAGCCCTGAAGTAAAAGCAGTAATTCAGTTACTGACTCCACAGGCCATTCGATTTCGATCATCTGATCCCTTACGGAACCTTGTTCATCATGTAATGGAATCCTGATATGAGCGGTAGCTTTCTTCTCTGGCACAGGTGGCGGAGGTGCTTCTTGTTTGACTGGCGTCGGGTGAAGAATGACGGGAAGGAAGTCGGTCTGTGGAATGGATGAGATTGTTAATGATGGAACCATTGATCTGGACTGACGAATCCATTTATGCAACAGATTGGCATTGATCTGATGTTGCATTGCGACCTTAGCCACCGATGTATCTGGCTGCTGGCATTGCTGAATAAGTTGATGTTTAAATTCAGCCGTGAAGGTTCGACGGGGCTTTTTTAGCGTTGGTGCAGTGTCTATAACTGTCTTTAAATCCATAAATAGGTGTCCACTTAAATTTTAGTGGACACTATCGCGGTATTAATGAGTTAGAAAAAGTGGGGCTCAGCGGACGCTTACTCTCAGACATCCAATTTTTACTGAAGATATATTAAATTTGGCTTTAGATAAGGAAGCAACGGTTAAATTATTTAACAGCATGTGGTTATTTTTAGACCTTCAGCTTTAAGTTCAAGAGATCGAGGTCTGCCGATACATGCTAGATGTAAGCAAAATTTAAATGCGGCCAGTGCTTTGGCATCTTTTGTCGAGTAAAGCTGGAGACGAACATAATCTTCTTGAGTCGTAGGATGCTCTGTTGTGCTCGATTTAGCCAGCTTCAGTAATAAAGGTTGTTTCTTTTTATCTAGCAATTGTACCAAGTCTTGTCCAAGCAAATGCCAAAATTGATGGGGAAACAGGTCTTTTACCTTGCAATAAAATGATTCCAATTGATCAATTTTATTCCAGCGATAATGAATGCCGGTATGCGAAACTGTAACACGACTTAAAAATGTCTCAAGCACCGCTTTTATTTGATCTGGCTTTTTTTCAAAGATATTTTGAATATTTTCAAAGAAATAGTTCCTTGCTTTGCGCTCTTCAACGGTATCTATCATCGAGGGTTTCAAAGGTTTATCCAGATGATTTGTGTTGTTGAGATCAAATAACCTTGGGTTGTTTTTTTGAGACTTGAGTTGGCCCAGTTGTTTAGCATTTTCATACCAGTAGTTAACCAGTTCGACAGGTAAACTCATTTCTTGTGATACCCGATCTGGATCATGATGAATTTCCAGTAAATTTAGGCACTTAAAAAACCATGCAAATGAAACTTTGGATTCTTTTGTTCCCGCGAAATATTTAAAAAAATCATGATGCTTTGAGTTAAATGAAACCTCATCTAGAATGTCTTCTACGTTACTTTTTAACCAGTCAGTTTGATCGTTGAGTAACTGCTGACTTAAATGAACAGCATGCTTTTCGAAATTGAATGGAGCAGAATCTTTTACTGTGTTTAAAAATTTGAAAGAAGGTAGGTAGCCCATCATCTTTTTTGCCAGTTGAGTATCGATGTCTGGGTGATATTTCAGTATTTTATGCCCAGCAATCAGGTAGCTTAGATGAATATAACTTTTAAAAGTTTCTGTAGGGTCAATGTGACCCAGTAAATGGGCAATCATAAACCAATGATTTTGACCATGTGTATGACGGAGTAACTCTGTCCGAATGGACTGATATTGTTCTTCAGTATAATCCGTCAGATTCTTGACTAGGGGAGCGTAATCGCAGTTGAGCAGAACGGATAAGTGATTGGCAGCCGTGTGTCGAAATGAGTGAAAAGAATAATCATGAGTTTTAAAAAGCTCGTTCATAATCATTCTAAAAGGTGTTGTCACCGTATGTTTGTTCAGCTTGCTATTTTCATTCCAATTACGGAATAAGTATAAGTTTTGCTGATTGAGTAAACGTTGCTCGACTACATGATTATGAAATAGTTGATATTCATCGGTTTTTAATAAGCAATACACAGGAACTTTGCGTTCAGCACTATCTGTTTTAAGTTGATGTAAGTTTCCTTTCTTTTTTGAGCCATAGGGCTGAATCCATACTGATAGACAGCTCAAGCCCTCGATATCCCGCACACGTAAGCCTAGAATTTCATTAATACGCATACCGGTACGGTAAGCTAAGATATAGATGATTTTTAATGTCTTATAAGTGTTTTCTTGACTATTAGCACCTGAAAATAAGGTATCTAATTTGTTCATGAAAGCTTGATAAGTCAAAGGGCCAATAATACGGGCTCTAGGCCTATTTTGTATGGCGAGTGATTCTAATTCGAGAGATTCAGCTTCGAAAACTGTTCGTTGAAAGCTATGGAAGCGCTTCAACATCCTGCTGGTTTGACCTCTGGATTTTTTAAATTCAGGTTGGCCTGCTTCATCTGCGAGACGGGTGTTCGTAATAATTTGTTGGTAGATCTTCGCTAGGTTCGTATTCAGATCATCTTCGCTATCTAGATATTGTAAGGAATGGGTGAGCCAGGGCTCAGCAATACGGGAGTAATAAGTGTAAATGGAACTATCTGCTAACGGTCTATTCTGCTGAAACGCTTTTTGAAATTGGTTTACGCAAAAATTAAAACGTTCAGCCAGTGGCTGAATCTGTGCTAATTCTGGTTTATAAAGGCTGATGAGCCATAAGGCGACACGTTTACTATACTCATTAAATTTATCAGCATTTTCAAGACAATATTCAATAATTAGTGCATCAATGCTTTGATCGGTTTGTGATGTACGAATCAGTTGTAAAAGGTCTTTGTGAATCTTTATAACATCATTCAAGGCTTGCTGAATATCATCATTGGAGTAGGATTGACCCGCAATAGATGGTGATTTTTCTACATTTGAATCAGTAAGAGTGTCCTGCTGATATTTAAATTTTGGATGAAGAAATCTTTCAAATTCTATTTCTGATAAGCCACAGGTTGCAGTATTTTCAATGAGACATTGTGAGAGAGCAGGATCAATATCAACTTTTGGGAGTTGCATCCAGTTAAAGCTGGCGTAGTCGCGTAATAATTTATAAGTTTTGAGATTAAATGGTAACTTAATCTTATTAAAAATAAGCTGTAGATAATCTTCTACATTCTGGTTTACTGTACGAATATTTCTGCTATTAAAATGAATTAACCATAAGCGGGTAATTTGATCAGGAATAAAATTACGCGATTTACGAATAGTTTTTTCGTCAATAAAGAGATCTCCATAAGAGGGGGAGAGCGGTTCTAAAAATATAATGTTCAGATCTTCGATCTTTCTGATTTTTGCCGGATCTTTTAAATGTTCAAGCAAAGCTTCTAAAGAGGATTTTTGATTTAAGCCTGAGTAAAGCAGGGCAGAAATAACAATATTCCCAATGATTTCATCATCAGAAAATGTCTTGCTATCTTTCGCTAGAATCCAGTAGTCCCAAAGCTTATCAAGAACTTCATCAACCTGATGTCCCTTCTCGATCCAGTCCATGGTAAAAACCGGCTGATCACGCTGCATCTCAAATGTCAGATTCGGTAGGGGCAAAGTCTCACGACGATTTAGATTGATTTTTTTAATATACGATCGAAAAAATTCATGCGCATATTTTTTCCATGCCAAGCTTGGAGCTTTGCGTTTAATAAACTCATAAATTGCTGGATAGAAGGATTCAAGGTGCTCTTTTTGTTCCAAATCTTGTTCTTGGAAATATTGAATTAGTTCCTGTTCTACATCTGCTCGAAGCTGTTTTTCCTGATCGAGTCGGTCTCGTTTTCTACGTTCTTCTGCATATAGTGGTTGAATTTGCTTAGTACGTTTATTGAGTGAGGACATCGAGTTCAATACCGGTAATATTAAAATGATCTTTCATTTGTTCAAGAATATGAGCAATGCTTGAATATTGTGAAATAGATAAGCTGGAATAAGGATGAGCAGCTTCTTGCTGCATCGGTTCATGACCGAATAAAGCTAAAATTTCAATTTCGCTAATTTTATGGCAGAGAAACGCACGGGCAGTATGCCGGTGCCAGTTTTCATGGTGCAAATCTAACTCAGGATTAAATTTTTTTATAATCGATGGCTTTAAGGGTTTCCATTGACCATCCTGAAAGATATTCAACAGTGGGAGCTTGCTCTCTAAAATTTGTTGAATATGTTGTGGAATTTCTGGCTGACTAGGAGCAATTTGAATTTTAAAATAATGTAAAAAATCTATAAATTTCTGGAGTTCTTGTGCGACAAAATGACCCAGTGGAATTAAACGTCCATAGCCTTGACGCCCCCCCACTTCTTTATCGGAAACCATGCATATTTTTCTTTTCAGGTTAAAACTTTTTAAAAAACCTGGAAATTCAGCGACGGGTCGTGCGGCAGTAAAGAGCAACAAGAAATGCCACATCCACAGATTGTAATGATTAAAAATTGCTATCCAGTCGTCTTCTTTTTGTGAAATTATTCTGAATTTGAGTGTGGCAAAAATATTTTGAATCACATTTGAAGTAGGTGCTTTGCGGCTGCCAAAGTTTTTTTCTGCAGCATATTCGATATTCTTGTAGTCATCGGATAACGACTCACACAGCTCTTTTAAAATTGAGACATACTCGGTCTGTAAAGCCTGAATATTCTGATGGCAATAAGAAGTAGAAGAAGACTTGTTTGCATCAATACCGGTGAGAAGGTCAGCAAGCTGTTTATTTCCAGTGCGTTGCAAAATAGTCTGATGTAAAAGAGAGCTAATTCTTATTAATGATAATTTTGGAATATAAAGTTTGGTTCTCAGCTGTTTCAAATATTGCTGAAGATCCTCTTCCGTAACGCTGTTACCATCTCGTAGCGAAGCAATAAATGAATTTGGAATCGGGATATCTAGATAGACTGTTTGGTTGAGCAAACCATCTGGATAAGCAAAATCCTTATTTTCAAAAATTGAAAATTTACTCCTCAGAAAATATTGTCCATTGCTTTGACGGATCTGTTGGCGAGCATTTAAATTTTTAGCACGTTTACTTTGTAGACGTAGCCACTCCTGGATTTTATTTCCGGTCAGAAATGACAGCATCAGGATCAAGGAGGCCTTCTTTTTTTTGGTTTCTTTATCTTTGTCGTTACAGTCCTCTTCAATTTCAACAATGTAATTTTTATATAGTTCAGTAAGTAGAGCACTTATACTTGTGATATTAGGAAAGAGGCTGCTGTATGGCAGCAAATGTTCTTTTCGTTGAATATGCTTGGCAACCAGAGGCAGCACATAGCTCTGGCTGGATTCTGAATATGCAGCAAGAGGGGTAACGATAGTTGGGTCTACAAGTATTTGACGTGTATCTTGGTCATCTAGTTGTTTTTCTATATTGAGAGCTTTGGACTTTTGCCCTTTTTTAATTTCTGAACTTTCTACAATCAGCTGATCTTCGTCTAAAAACTCATGTTGCAGTGTAGTTTCAATACTCGCTTTGGCAATTTTTGCCCTCTTTTCCAAAACATAATTAAAGGTGATGCGGATCACTTTTAGCAGGTTTTGCATAAAATCATGAGACGGCTCTTTATCACGTTCTTCATCAATAACCTCATTCAAATACCGAATAAACTCAACTAAGGAAAGGGAGGGATCTTTAAGATACTTTTCCCAAAGGAGTCTATATTCAGGAGTATTTTGATATTCTTTTTCGGAACTCAGAACCCGATTGGCGGTACGGAAGCGCTGGAATAAACGTTTTACAGTATTGAAATGTTCAGTGTGATCCTCTTCAAAAAGTTCAGGTTTAATGTCTGGCAGTGCAATTAAATAGATTGCTGCTTTTAAGACTAGGATATTCCAGATTAAAGCATTTTCTTCTGACTCTGCTAATTGTGCAATTGAGTTCACATACCAAATGACTGGTGTTGCGCTAACAGTATGTTTCCGAGAAGAGACCAAGGCAGCGGGTCTAGCAACAACAGAATTGGTTTCTAGATCAAAATCTAATAGATCGAGATTCAGCCCTTCCAAACATTGATCAGTTGGGTGTGAAATCAGTAAATCAGCAACATATTGAATATGTTCGGTACGTTGGAGTTGCTCATCATCAAAGAGTTTTTCCAGTGTCTGTTTTAATGATACCCGCGGAATATCAGCAGCATTTTGACGGCTTGGGTTAGGTTCTGACATTATGTTTTCCATAGCTGGTCTGGCGTGAGAACGAAGTCCACATTGTTTAAAAGCTGTTGCACAATCCCACTGGTTTGTTGTAGTTGATCAAGCACATTTTGTCTTTTCCGGTTTATAACTTTATTGCGGTAATTCAGTTGATTTCGTGTGTATGAGAGTAGTTTTGCTAGCAGGTCTAAGCTCATAGTACGGTGAGGTTTGAAAGAATTTTCTTTGTTTAAAGCCAGGATAACTTCAGATGAAATATGGGCATTGATCAGCGATTGCATTTTTGCAGGGTTCATTCGATCCAGATCATGATGATAAGAGGACAGAAATTTCATGAATTCCAAACTTGCCTCTTTTTTTAATAGTTCAACTTTCTCCTCATTTTGAGGGAAAGAATGAACAAGTAAGTTAATACTTTTTGGTATGTGCTGAGACCAATATATAAACCACTGAAAATTATTTGTAATGGTAAAACTAGAGATATTAGGATCTTTCCATACATGAAGTTCGAGACTTGGATTTAATGTAGACAAATCAGTTTTTAAGGATTTAAAAGCCTCTTGATAGCAAAGATAAATTCCAGAAAAATAAGGATGTACACTGATTTGGACTTTATTAAAATTTTTGCACAACAATTTTTTTGGTATGCCAAATTCTTCATCAAAATCAAAAGTTGTTCCCATAAAAATGAGAGTCCCCAAAAAGTTTAAAAAATAATCAAGTGAATATTCTTATAATTTTTTGAAATATTAAACAAGGTTGATTCACCCTATATTTTGTGTATATTTACAATTAATATACAATATGTTGTTATTTTTATATAATTTTAAGAACTAAATAACAATCTATAACATGCTGTATATTTAAAGATATAGAGGTTCTTACTTAGGAAATTAAAAAATTGAAACAGGTAGAAATTGTTACAAATATTCTAAGCAATCAATCTCCCACTCGAGTTTTCAGCCTTATTTACACATTAGAGGTATAGTTTCAAGCCTGATAAAAACGGAGCTTGAAAATTTTTAATAGCTAAAGAACTGAAAGAAGTTGAATATTAAATTAATACAGCCTCAAAATTAAAATGGACCTCTTTACCTAGAGGGCTATTATTTTGAGTTCATAGGGGACAGCTCTAGTTATCCCAGTATGAGACAGCCTCATTTTGAAGCTGTTTCAAATGCTTTTGGACTCATTCTTTAGAGATGCTAATGGCACCTGATTTGATTATAAAATATCTTTATATAATCTTATAAGTTTTCTAAGTGACCTAAATTTTTATTTTGTACGCTATGAAGGATAGTTTGCAAAATTTCAATTCGTGCAGCATATTTACTATCATTGGCAATGATGTACCAAGGAGAAATATCTGTGCTCGTGTATTTGAACATATCTGAAGCTGCTTGTAAGTAGGCATCCCACTTTTCTCTATTACGCCAATCATCTTCTGTTAATTTGAAGTTTTTTTGAGGTGTATTTTTTCGCATGTAAAAACGACGTAATTGTTCATCTTTTGAAATTGCTAGCCAAAATTTTATAACAATTGTATTCGTATCAGACAGTTGTTTTTCATACTGATTTATTTCTTCATAAGCATTTTGCCATTCTATTGGGTTAATTAAATCTTCTACACGTTCTACAAGTACACGTCCATACCAGCTGCGATCAAAAATATTAAGTGCCCCATTCGTTGAATGCTTATTCCAAAAACGCCACAAATAAGGACGTAATCGTTCAAAATTTTCTGGTGCTGAAATACTATGAATATTATATTCGTGTAGCCCTAGAAATTTAATGATGCGCTTAATTGAACTGCCTTTACCTGCGGCATCCATACCTTCAAAAACTAATACAACGTTATGTGATGAATAACGTAGAACATCTGCGACTTTCCTTTCTAGTTGTTTAATGGTTTTTTTATACTCTATGTGGCTAATTTCACTTTTTTTTATTTGAGTTAAACTTGAAGGAATAGGTGCCGCCTGATATTTTAATTTATTCTTAATTTGTACAGGTGGTAGTTTTAGATGTTTAAGTATTAATTGAGAAAACTGTGTATTTCTTTCTATATTGTTTTCACTATTAATGATTACCCAATCGTGGGTGAATCTATTTCTTAAAGTTTTAATTTGATTGTATAAGGTTTTAGTTTTCCATTTTTTTTGTGGAAAATCATCCCATGTAAAACGTGGAACTCTTTGGATTTTATCAATAATATCAATATTTTTTGTGCGAATTTTTACTTTGCTCCATGAAACTTCAAACCAAACTTTAATAATATCTACATTATTATTTTTTAAGTAACTTTCAAATTCATATATACGCTTTAAGTGTTCGTTGAATGTATTATTTTGTATTTCTTCATCATTTAATATAGTTGACGCTAGTAAATCAGTATACCAATTTCCATAAAAAAACATGATTTGTCCTTTTTTTGGAATGTCATTTATGTATGGTTGCCAAATTAATTTATTTTCTTTGACTCTATTTGGGGTTTCAGCCTTAATTTTTAAATATCTAGGATCCATTAATTCACTTAGCTTTTTGATTGATTCATTTTTTCGCGTTAGTTCAATTCCGCCAATTATTACTAATATACTTTTTGATTTAGAATTCTTGAGTTTATATTGTTCTTGAATTAATTTAATGGAGAGGTCTTGATAATTCATTTTAAGTCTCGTTTAAAAAATTTTTAATAAAATAATTATAAATTCAGTTGTAGTCAATGTTATTGTTTTATGATTAAAGTTGTTTTGCAACAACTTTTTTTTGTGCCAGTAAAACAAAACCGACTAAAAAGATCGGTATTTTTTTAATTATTATTTTTATTAGTGTTATTAATATAAGTTATTGTTATTTATTAATATTTATTAGTATTTAAAATATTAAAAAATTAATTTTTGACCTTTTTTTATTTTAAGTTTATATTCTTTATAAGAAAAAGTTGTTAATAGAAATATTTTTATATGTCTTTGGATGGGGGCTGTTGTGAGTCTTGAGATTTCAACTGTTTTAGAACATAAAGAAAACTTGAATAATGCTTTTTTTAAGAAAAAGACACAGGTTAGAGCAATTGAATCTGATTTTAAGATGGTGAATCAGACTATTAAGCTTCTATCAGAAGGTGGCGTTAATGCAGTTACATTAGAGGCAGTAGGTGTGAATGCAGGATACAGTCGCGGTTTGGTTTCTAGGCGCTATGGTTCTAAGGATCAATTACTTGTTCGAGTTTTAAATTATTTGGAAAACTGGTTAAATGAGAAATCTAAAATTGCAACTAATAATAAATATGGTTTAGATGCTATTAATTCATTAATTTTAAGTATTTCAGATGATTTTTATTTGTATCGTGAAAAATATAGAGCATATTTTTGGTTGAGATTTTATGGTTTAGAACAAAATAAAATTTTAAATGAATGTCTGGTAAAATCTCGTAATATTCGTGAGGAAAACACTATTAAATGGCTTAAAGAAGCATTAGCTCTAGAGGAATTATCACGAAATGTAGATATTGAAATGGTACATGATTTTCTTAAAACATCATTGATGGGTTTAGTTCATAACTGGATGGTAGATCCTAATTTTAATATTGAAATTAGATTGAAGCAGTTAGTTTATATTCATTTGAAAAATATGTTTTCAAATTCTCATTTGTATCATTCTGTTAATTTTTGGGGTGAATAATATTATGCAATTTACCCAATTAAAATATAGTAGTTTTTTAATTATATTCAGTATTACTGGTTGTCAACAAATAGATCCTTATCAACAGCCTAAAATTTCTTTATCTCATAATTATCCGATTCAAACTCAGCACTCTTACCAAGCACTTTCTTGGATTGATTATGTCAAAGATCAACAACTTATTAATATTGTCGATCTGGCACTAGTGGCGAATCAGGATTTAAAGATTGCTTCATTACGTATGCATGAAGCACAAGCGGCTTATAACATTCAACGTGCTGAACTTTTTCCGAATATAGGTGGTACTGCGAGCATGGAACGCAGTCATGTGCCTGCCGACTTATCTTATGTCGGTAGAGAAGTGACATCCAGTCAGTATTCTGTGGGTCTTGGCATGAACCAATGGGAGCTGGATTTGTGGGGTCGTATCCGCAGCTTGAATGAAGCGGCTTTGCAGCAATTTCTTGCAGTTGAAAGCAATGTGCATGCAGCACGCAATAGTATTATGCAGCAGACTGTTCAAAGTTATTTAACGCTGTCTGAACTGGATAAACGTATCCATTTTGCTCAGCGTTCTGTACAGAATTATGAAAAATCAGTACGAATTTTTAAGCGCCGTTTTGAGGTGGGTGCAGGCTCTAAAGTGGAATACATGCAAGCAAAAACAATGCTCAGTAATGGTCAAGCTTTAGTGGCTGAATTACAGAAATCCCGTGCACTGACTGCAAACTATTTAGTGCAATTGGTGGGACAGCCGATTTCTTTGCCTAAAACAGATTTAGATCAAGTGACTTTTAAAACAAGTATGCTACAAACGGGTTTGCCTTCAGACTTATTGTTGAACCGTTTTGATATTCATGCTGCGGAAGCAATGCTTAAATCTAAGCATGCCAATATCTATGCGGCACGCGCAGCATTTTTTCCACGTATCGCACTGACGGGCAGTTTTGGAACAGCCAGTGCAGATTTAGACGATTTATTTAAATCTGGCAGCAGTGTTTGGTCGTTTGCTCCAAGTATCAGTGTGCCGATTTTTACTGCGGGTCGTCTAAAAAATAATTTGACCTTAGCAGAAGTGCGTAAAGAGATTGCAGTGGCAGAGTATGAAAAGACGGTACAGAACGCATTCCGTGAAGTCTCTGATGCACTGGTTCAACAGAAATATTTAGATCAACAATTACGGATTCAGAAACAAGGACTCAGTGCTTTCCAGGAAACTGCACGGCTAGCACAACTGCGTTATGACAACGGTGCTGTGGGATATTTAGACGTTTTGGATGCACAGCGCAATTTACTTAGTGCAGAACAGCAATGGATTGAAACGCAAAGTAGCTTAATGCAGTCCTATGTCAGTCTTTATTTTGCCTTGGGTGGTGACACCGCATTTGCAAAAAAAATTTAAAATATTGGGTAATTAAACATGAATTTTAAGAAAATAACCATTGCTGGGTTCATCGTTGTTTTAGGGTTGGTCGCTTATCTGATCTGGAAAAATATGAATAAGCCAGACACTGATGCCTTAGTCAGTGGCAATGGACGTATTGAAGCCACTGAAATTAACGTATCTAGTAAGCTATCTGGTCAGTTAGAAGAAATTTTGGTTAAAGAAGGTGACTTTGTCGAGCCTGGTCAAATCTTGGCGCGGGTTAAAATTTCTGCTTTAGAGGCCCAATTGCGTGAATTGGAAGCCCAGCAGCGTCAAGCACAGGATGCAATTGCCACTGCTGAAGCACAAGTGTCAATGCGCATTAGTGAAAAATCTGCTGCTGAGGCAATGGTACAGCAGCGTGAAACCGAATTGATGGCCGCTAAAAACCGTTTGGCGCGTACTGAGGTTTTAGCCAAAGAGGGAGCCTCATCAAAGCAGCAACTCGATGATGAACGTGCCTCTGCGCAGCAAGTAGCAGCGGTATTAAGCGCAGCTAAAGCACAAGTGCAAAGTGCGCAAGGTGCGATCGTGGCCTCTAAAAGTCAAGTTTCAGCGGCTCATTCTCAAGTTGACGCAATCAAAGCATCGATTGAACGTATTAAATTTGATATGGATGATGCGCAATTACGTGCTCCATTAAAAGCAAGAGTGCAGTTCCGTGTTGCACAGCCGGGTGAATTGGTGGCAGCAGGTGGACGTGTTTTAAATCTGATTGATCTGTCTGATGTGTATATGACCTTCTTTTTGCCGGAAACTGTCGCAGGGCATATCGCCATTGGTACAGAAGTTCGCATTGTGTTGGATGCCGCGAAAAATGTGGTGATTCCTGCCAAAGTGTCATTTGTTGCAGATACTGCACAGTTCACACCAAAATCGGTAGAAACTGAAAGCGAACGCCAAA
The DNA here is from genome assembly GCF_052044895.1 of Acinetobacter sp. 22323. Lineage (NCBI taxonomy): Bacteria > Pseudomonadati > Pseudomonadota > Gammaproteobacteria > Moraxellales > Moraxellaceae > Acinetobacter > Acinetobacter sp. 22323. Next base: position 108,743 of record NZ_JBQEOL010000002.1, read on the forward strand.
AATTGATGTTCCGTGTTAAAGCGAAAATTGATCCGACTTTATTAAACAATAATATTGAACAAGTCAAAACAGGTTTGCCGGGTGTGGCATATATCAAAATTGATGATCAGGCAGTGTGGCCGACATTTTTAGAGAAAAAAGCTAAATGATGACACAACAATCTGAAAAAGGATCGTTTGTTGCAGAAATTGAAAATGTCAGCCTGAAATATGGAAAAACAGTCGCGCTTAATAAAGTGTCGTTAACGTTACCTGCAGGTTGCATGATTGGTTTGATCGGTCCAGATGGGGTAGGTAAATCTAGCTTATTGGCTTTGCTGTCAGGTGCTAAAATTGTGCAGCAGGGGAAAGTAACAGTCTTGGGTGGTGATATTGCAGATAAATATCATCGAATTCAGGTCTGCCCATATATTGCCTATATGCCGCAGGGTCTAGGAAAAAACCTCTATAAAACATTAACTGTTGAAGAAAATTTACAATTTGTGGCCCGGTTATTTGGACATGATGCCATCGAGCGCCGCAAACGAATTGATGAACTGACCAAGAGTACAGGTTTATACAATTTTTTAGATCGCCCAGCAGGAAAACTTTCTGGCGGGATGAAGCAGAAATTGAGTCTATGCTGCTCTTTAATTCATGATCCGGATTTTCTGATTTTAGATGAGCCTACAACAGGGGTTGACCCTTTGGCGCGAGCGCAATTTTGGGAATTAATTAACCGTATTCGCAAAGTTCGTCCACATATGAGTGTAATTGTTGCTACTGCTTATATGGATGAGGCACAAGGTTTCGACTGGCTTGCAATGATGGATGAGGGGGAAATTTTAAAAACTGGCACACCGCAGGAGCTGCTCAGTCAAACCCAAAGCATCAGCTTAGAAGATGCATTTATTAAATTGCTGCCAGAAGAAAAAAAAGCCGGTTATGAACCTGTCGTGATCCCGCCCTTGCCAGATTATGGTTCAGATACCTTTGCACTTGAAGCGAAAGATTTAACAGTAAAATTCGGAGATTTTACTGCTGTAGATCATGTTAATTTTCAAATTAAACGTGGTGAGATTTTTGGCTTTCTAGGTTCAAATGGCTGCGGTAAATCTACCACCATGAAAGTGCTGACGGGCCTCTTAGAAGCATCGGAAGGGCAGGCATGGCTGTTTGGTCAGCCCGTTGAAGGCAGCAATATTGAAACCCGGCGTCGTGTGGGCTATATGTCGCAGGCTTTTTCCCTGTATAGCGAACTGACTATTGTGCAGAATTTGGTATTGCATGCCAAATTATTTCATGTGCCACAAGAGCAAATTGAGCCGCGTGTACAACTGATGCTCGAGCGTTTTGATCTTGAGAATGTGAAAGAAAAACTGCCTGATGATTTGCCCTTGGGGGTTCGTCAGCGTTTATCACTCGCAGTGGCACTGGTGCATAATCCTGAAATTTTAATTCTGGATGAACCAACATCTGGGGTTGACCCGATTGCGCGTGATAATTTCTGGCGCTATTTAATCAATTTGTCGCGTAATGATGGGGTCACGATCTTTATTTCAACGCATTTTATGAATGAAGCCTTGCGCTGTGACCGAATGTCAATGATGCACGCTGGACGGGTGCTTGACAGTGCGTCACCAGCACAGCTGATTAAAAACCGCCATGCTGAAACACTTGAAGAAGCTTTTATCGGTTATTTGATTGATGCTGGTGCAGGCACTAAAGATCAGCCCAATGATTTGGCGGAAAGTATTGCTGAAACAAATGGCAGTAAAGAACTGAATGCCAAGCCAAAAAAATTCAGTTTGCGCCGGTTATTGAGTTTTGCCTGGCGTGAGTCTTTGGAGTTGGCGCGTGATCCGATTCGCGCAACCATGGCTTTAATGGGGTCATTAATTTTACTGCTGGTCATGGGCTACGGCATCACCATGGATGTTGAAGACCTCAAATTCGCTGTGCTGGATCGTGACCAAACGAGCTTAAGTCAAAACTACAGCATGAGTATTGCAGGGTCGCGCTATTTTATCGAACAGCCATCGCTGCAAAGCTATGATGATATTGATCAGCGTATGCGTAGTGGGGATATTTCCTTGGCGATAGAAATTCCGCCAAATTTTGCTCGTGATGTTGCTCGTGGTGAACAGGTGCAAGTCGCTGCGTGGATTGATGGTGCGATGCCACAGCGTGCAGAAACTGTGCAAGGTTATGTGCAGGGGATTCACACGTATTGGCTGATGCAAAAAGCATTAGAACAAAGTGGTTATAAAACATCTAGCGCTGTGAGTGTTGAAACCCGCTACCGCTATAACCCAGATATTAAAAGTTTGCCAGCAATGTCGCCCGCAGTACTGCCTTTATTACTGCTGTTGATTCCTGCCATGCTGACTGCTTTATCTGTGGTGCGAGAAAAAGAATTAGGTTCGATTGTGAATTTGTATGTCACACCAGTGACGCGAACAGAATTTTTAATTGGTAAACAGATTCCGTATATTTTGTTGGCAATGCTGAACTATTTCCTTATGTGTTTGGTCATGGTTACTTTATTTGATGTACCTGTAAAAGGTAGCTTCTTTGCTCTGACCTTAACTTCTTTTTTGTTTGTAATTTTTGCCACAGGTATGGGCCTATTGGCATCTACTATTACCAAAAGCCAGATTGCTTCAATGTTTTTAGTCATGATTGGGACTTTGATACCAGTTATGCAGTTTGCTGGAATTATCAATCCTGTATCGTCTTTGGAAGGGTTTGGACGCTGGTTTGGGGAAATTTATCCGGCAACGCATATGGTCAATATCAGTCGTGGAATTTTTAATAAAGGTTTGGGCTTTGATGATTTGAAACAGGCCATTTGGATCATTGCCATGGCTGTTCCGGTAGTAATGTTTGCTGCTATTGCCTTGCTGAAGAAACAGGAGCAATAAGATGTTCACAAAATTACAGAATATCTATCAGCTCGGCTGTAAAGAGCTTTGGAGTCTTTGGCGTGATCCAATCATGCTAGTGTTAATTATTTACACTTTTACTGTATCAGTTTACACATCATCAACTGCTGTAAAAGAAACATTGAATATGGCGCCGATTGCGATTGTTGATGAGGATCATTCAACTTTGTCTGAACGGATTTCTTCAGCATTTTATCCTCCAAATTTTACCAGTAAAACGACAACGCTGAACACGATGGATGAGGGTATGGATGCAGGTGAGTTTACTTTTGCAGTAAATATCCCAGCCAATTTTCAGCAAGATGTGTTGTCTGGCGAAAGTGCGGAGATTCAAGTCAATGTTGATGCAACCCGTATGACTCAAGCTATGTCGGGTGCAGGCTATATTCAGCAGATAATTCAGTCTGAAGTGAATGAATATGTGCTGCGTAACCGTGAAGTCACTAATCTGCCTATAGATTTGGCGATACGCTCGCGTTTTAATCCAACACTTGAAAAGCAATGGTTTATGAGTGTCATGCAGATTATTAATAACGTTGCAATGCTTTCAATTATTCTGACTGGTGCAGCGCTGATTCGTGAACGTGAGCATGGCACCATTGAACATTTGATGGTAATGCCAGTAACGGTATTTGAAATCATGATGTCCAAAGTCTGGTCAATGAGTCTTGTGGTATTAATCGCTGCATTTGTTGGCTTAAAAGTCGTGGTTCAAGGTGTATTGCATGTACCGATTGACGGCAGTTTGCCGCTATTTTTCTTTGGCGCCTTACTCACACTGTTTGCAACTACTTCGATGGGTATTTATATGGCAACCGTTTCGAAATCCATGCCGCAGTTTGGCTTGCTAATGATGTTGGTACTAATTCCAATGCAAATGTTGTCAGGTGGGTTAACCCCACGTGAAAGCATGCCGGAAATAGTGCAGCAGGTCATGATGATTGCTCCAACTACACACTTCGTCTCTTTGGCTCAGGCCATTTTATACCGTAATGCAGGATTCGATGTGGTGTGGCCATCATTTGTATGGTTGTTAGGTATTGCGTCAGTGTTTTTTTATGTGTCTTGGAAGCGCTTTAAAGACACGATTCATACCATGGCGTAAAGGGTTTCCCTTTTGCAGGCAGATGACTCCCTGAATAGTCTGCCTGCTTTTTTTTTTATTCTTTGATAATAATTCAATGGCGCAAGATTTAAATAAATGTCATTGAATAGCATAATTTTTTTGAAATTTATAGGGGAATGTAGTGCTTCAAATTCTCTCTGAACTATGCGGCGGTGTCGGTCTATTTTTAATTGGTATGACGTTACTGACTGATAGCCTTAAAGAAATTGCAGGTCAGACCTTGAAGGAGTTACTGACAAGGTTTACGGCAACGCCGTTTAAAGCCATGCTGTCAGGTTTGGGTATGACATTGCTGGTGAATTCATCTACAGCAACAATTGTCGCCGCCATTGGTTTTGTCGGAGCAGGGGTACTCAGTTTCACGCAAGCCATGAGTGTAGTGATTGGTGCCAATATCGGCACAACCAGTACTGGTTGGATTGTGGCATTTTTGGGCATGAAATTTTCCATTTCCATGTTGGCATTACCGATGATTGCTTTAGGCGCTCTGCTTAAACTCATCGCTAAAGGCCAAATGGCTTTATTGGGCCTTGTGATTGCAGGCTTTGGTCTGATTTTCTTTGGCATCGATGTTTTGCAAAAAGCCATGGCGGGGTTTGCTGCAAACTCAGATTTATCCTTTTTTAGTTATGACAGCTTGTGGTCACAATTGGTTTTGGTGCTGATCGGCATCATTATGGCAATGCTGCTGCAGTCCTCTAGTGCATCTATTACAGCGACTATGGCTGCCTTAGTCAGTGGTGCGATTGACTTGCCGCAGGCGCTATATATGGTGATTGGGCAAAATATTGGTGCAGTCAGCATTACCGTGATTTCGGTGATTGGCGCTTCGATCAATGCCAAACGTACAGTTGCTGTGAACGTGATTTTTAATCTCGTGAGTGCGATTGCTGCATTTTTCCTGTTAGCACCGTTTTTTCTTTGGTTGATTAAACACAGTGCATTTTTCAGCAGCATTGATCAGGTGATTATGCTCGCGATGTTTCATACAGCATTCAGTGTGTTGGGGGCATGTATGTTTATGCCAAGTCTGAAATTTTTAGAACAGAAAATTATCCAATGGTTGCCAAGTAATAATCCTGCCATTTTAGACAGTCTGGATGATGCAAGTTTGCAAGTATCTGCCATTGCAGTACAGGCCGCGGAAAAGGCGGTATATTTCAGCATATTTGAGATTTTTAAAATTCTACAAATGGTTTTTCAGACCGGTACATTACCTAGACAGCAACAGTTGAATACGCTAAATGAGATTATTCAGCATATTGAGCAGTATTTAGAAAAAATAGCGATTCCTGAGCATCCTGCACTCAAACAAAAATTCTTATCATTACTGCGAGTAATGGTCTATGTACGTGTCTTACATAATGATTTAGAGCGTTTAGATAATGCGATATTGCTACGAACACAACCGGCAATTTTTCAGTTAGCACTAGATTATTGCAATATTTTAGAAAGTTACTTTTCAAATATAGAACAGTTAGCAGATCAATCAGTCATTGAAAGTCTTAGAGCCGATTTAAATCACTTAAAAAAATGGACCAGTAGCCATCGTGCCGAAATGCGCGAAAAAGTCATGGAATATACCGAAGTAAATCAATTAAGCGCGTCCAAAGGGGTGGAATTATTAGCTGCACAGCGTTGGATGGATCGCTTAATTGCACATAGCTATCGTTTCTCTAATGTGATGTATGAGCGTCTTTTAGAGGAGTCTTGATGAATGTGGTTCCTCGGGTTTTTTATTCCGCTGTGCTGAGGCTAAGACATTGAATACTGTATTACTAGATTTATCCTTTCAAGAATTATTGAGAATCATGGCATCTGCTTTAGGCTGCGGTTTATTAATCGGTTTAGAACGAGAAAAGCATAATCGTAAAGAAAGTGAACCCAGTTTTGCCGGACTGCGTTCATTTACCATTTGCGCCTTGCTTGGGGCAGTATGTTTTTTACTGCATCTTGCAGTAGGTATCTTAGGTGCATTTTCGGTTACGACTTTTTGTGTTTATAGTCTGATTAAACAAAAACAGGATATTGGTGCGACCACTGAACTGGCATTTTTGATGACCTATTTGATTGGTGCATTATGTGTGTTTAATGTGCCGCTTGCTGCAGGGTTAGCGGTAGTGTTGTGTCTGATTTTAATGGGCAAGCAGTCATTGCATTATTTTGCTGGCAATTGGATTCAGCATTTTGAACTGCGTGACGGTTTGTTTTTACTGGCACTGATTTTAATTGCGTTGCCACTGATGCCGGATCAGGCAATGTGGGGCACAGTACTCAATCCATATGTGATTCTAAAACTGCTGATCATGATTTTAGGCGTACAGTCCTTGGCACATATTGCTAAACGTCTCTTGCCAAACAATAAAGCCTTGATGTTGTCATCTTTGGCATCCGGTTTTGTTTCTAGCACCGCAACTATTGCCAGTTTGGGCATGGAAGTCCGTTCAGGCAAAGCAGAAGCCAAATCTAATGCTGGTGCAGGCTTAATTTCCTGTATTGCGACCCTGTTACAGCTGCTGATTATTGTCGCAGGGATTAATTTTGCTTGGTTTAAGGTTTTATTGTTGCCTTGCAGTATTGGCATTGCAGTGCTTTTGATCATTGCCTTGATGTTAATTCATTCATCCAAAGCGACGATGGGTCAACAGGCTACACCACAAAATGATATTACGCATATGGACAGTCGTATGTTCAGCATTAAGGAAGCCTTAATCATTGTGGTAACACTGACAGTGATTCAAGCAGCGGTATATGGCTTGAATGTAGTGTTGGGTGATAGCGGTTTGATTATTGGGGCATTCTTCGCTTCTTTATTTGAAGTACATGCCGCCATGGCAACGGTGGTGATGCAAGGAACACCACAGCAGATGACGTTGGTCTACGCTATGATGATTGGTTTGGCTGCACATGCATTTTCTAAAAGCATCAATGCATTTTTAACTGGTGGCGGGAAATATTTTCTATATTTTGCCCCCGCACAAATGCTGCATATGGCGATTTTAATGGCGGTACTTTGGATGGTTATTCAGTAAATTTAGGATTTATTTTCAATATTTTAGAATGGTATTTAAGTTTTTGTTTTGTAATTCTATTTATTTTTAGCCAACTAAAAATGGCATTGCTTTTAAGAAATATGGGTAGTATATGAATTCCGTAGTTACACAAGCCTCCCCCCCGGTATATGGTCAAGTTGAGCGATATATTAATCGCGAGTTGTCAATTTTAGATTTTAATTTACGTGTCTTAGAACAAGCGGTCGATCCTTTAAATCCACTCTTAGAAAAATTGAATTTTTTATTAATTTTTTCTAGAAATTTAGATGAGTTTTTTGAAATTCGTGTTGCAACTATGTTGGAACATTTTGTTCAAGAGCGAGACATACAAACGGCTGATGGTTTATCCCCACAAGAAATTTTACATCAAATTTCGGAGACAGCACATGCTGCGATTGAACGCCAATATCAAATTTTAAATGAGCAAATTTTTCCGCAGTTAAGAGAAGAAGGCATCAGCTTTTTAAGACGTGGAGAGTTAACTCAAGCACAATCTAATTGGATCAAAAAATATTTTCAGGAACAGGTTGCACCAGCCTTAACACCAATAAGTTTAGATCCTGCGCATCCCTTTCCACGCTTGGTCAACAAATCACTTAATTTCATTGTGACTTTGGAAGGTAAGGATGCCTTTGGCCGTCAGATCGATTTGGCAGTGGTTCCTGCACCACGTTCATTGCCACGTGTGGTGCGTTTGCCAGATGAGTTGACCGAAGGCAAAGAGCATCATGTGATGCTCTCTTCAATTATTCATACTCATGTGTCTGATTTATTTCCGGGAATGACGGCAACGGGTTGCTATCAATTTAGAGTAACCCGAAATGCAGATTTAACGTTAACTGAAGATGTTGAAGACTTAGCGGAAGCCTTAAAAGACGAACTCAGTTCACGCCGTTTTGGTCGGGCAGTACGTTTGGAGGTCAATAAAAATTGTCCAACACATATTTATGAATACTTACTCAAAGAATTCGATTTACATGCACATCAATTGTATCGTGTCGACGGGCCTGTTAATTTGGCTCGATTGGTCTCGGATTTTAAACGCCCATATTTACGCTATGAGCCACATACTCCTGTGATTCCAAAAATACTGAAAAAATCTGCAAATATTTTCAGTGCGATGCAGAAACAAGATATTTTATTGCATCATCCTTTTGAATCATTTTCCCCTGTAATTCGATTATTACGTGAAGCCGCGCAAGATCCGCATGTTTTGGCCATTAAACAGACCTTGTACCGTAGCGGTGCAAATTCAGAAATTGTGCAAATTTTGGCTGAGGCGGCAAGAAATGGTAAAGAAGTCACCGCAGTGATTGAATTACGGGCACGGTTTGATGAAGAGTCCAATATCGCTGTTGCCAATGTTTTACAGGAAGCGGGTGCCGTGGTGGTATATGGCATTGTCGGCTATAAAACTCATGCCAAAATGATTTTGGTGGTACGCCGAGAAAATCAAAAACTGGTGCGCTACGCACATTTAGGTACAGGAAATTATCATGCTGGCAATGCCAAAATTTACACTGATTACGGTTTATTAACGACCAATCAAGATTTGTGTGAAGATGTACATCGTATTTTTCAAGAATTAACCGGTATGGGCAAAATGGTGAAGTTAAAGAAACTTCTACATGCACCATTTACTTTGCATAGTCAGTTGATGAATTTTATTGAAAATGAGATTGTGCTTGCGAAAGCAGGGAAACCGGCAAAAATTATCATTAAGGTCAATGCACTAACCGAAGTTCAATTGATTAATAAATTATACGAAGCTTCTCAAGCTGGTGTGCAAATAGAATTAATCATTCGTTCTATTTGTTGTTTACGTCCAGGCCTAATTGGCTTATCAGAAAATATTCGTGTTCGCTCAATTGTAGGGCGTTTTCTTGAGCATACTCGTGTCTATTATTTTTACAATAATGGTGATACACGTGTGTATTGTTCTAGTGCTGACTGGATGGAGCGTAATTTATTTAAACGTGTTGAAGTGTGCTTTCCTATTGAAAATACTGGACTCAAAAAAAGAATTTATCAGCAAGGGTTAGAAAATTATTTAATGGATAATCAGCAATCATGGTTATTGCAAAGTGATGGTAGTTGGTGTCGTAACATCTCGACAGAAGATCAAAAGCCTCATAATGCACAACAGACGTTATTAGGTGATATTATTTGATGAAAAAATCCGGTTTTAAATTGGTTAAATCGGATTTTTTCAATTTAAGATGCGTAAAAATTTCAAGTTAATAGATCTCTTTCATAAATCAAAAAAGCGATCATCTTTTTGATTAATATTTGTACCCCGGATTTTTTAGCATTAATGCATAATCTGCTGATGAAACACATCGATTCGAAGAAGCTTTCTGAAACACAGTTTAAGCGATATACAGGCATCTCATGGTCAACCTTTTATGTAATGGTGGAACAATTACAGAAGCAGGTTCCTGCTAAAGGTAGACCATCCAAGCTAAGTCTCGAAGACCAGGTTCTTCTGTGTCTGAGCTATTGGCGCGAGTATCGAACTTTATTTCACGTTGCAACAAGCTATGGTGTTTCAGAGCCAACAGCTTCGCGAATTGTACGTCATGTGGAAGACTGCTTAATTCAGTCAAACCTGTTCAATTTACCGAAGAATTTACCTGCAGGTGAAGGTATAGACTGGAATGTTGTCATCGTGGATGCCACAGAAATTCCAATACAAAGACCTAAAAAAACAGAAGAAAAGCTATAGCGGCAAGAAAAAGACGCATACCTTTAAAGTACAGGCCATGATTCACTATAAAACTCAGCAAATTCTGAGTTTATGTAGCAGTCCCGGTGCAGTGCATGATTTCGAGTTGCTCAAACGCAATTTAAATCAAATTCCTGAAGGGGCTTTTATCCTTGCAGATAAAGGCTATCAAGGAATTTATGCTGTTTTTACACTAAGAGCCTATTGCCGTTAAAAGCCAAACGGCACTGTAAGTTAGATCCTCAGCTTAAAATGTATAACCAAGGGATTAACAGAAGAAGAATCGGGATTGAGCACGTATTTGGTCGACTTAAGACCTTTAAAATTCTAGCTGACCGTTACCGAAATAGAGGTAAGAGACTCGGTCTGAGATTCAACTTAATCGCTGGAATTTACCATATGGAATTGAGTGAAAAATGACTTATGAAAGAGATCTAATTAAGTAACCTGAATCCTGCTTAAGGAGTTAAGACTATTCATCTTTGAGTTGATCGATCATTTTGATCATAAAAAGCTCTGCAATTTAATCTAATATCTGTAAAAGTTAATCCTAAAATAACGTTTATCTTTTTATTTTTGAAGAAAAATCCTTATCCGAGATTCAGGTTAAGTATGTTGAATTATTTTATCTAATTTATGGAAAGTCGGTATAAAATGATTAAAAAACTTATTAGTAATATAATTAGACTTAATGGAATTAAGAATTTGTTCGCAGTAAATTTCATCTTTTTTCCTAGAAATTAATATTTTATATATTATAAGTATATTGCATTTTTATAAATATGGTAAACATTATATTAATTTTTAGTTGATTTAAAAAGTTGCTTTAAAGCAACTTTTTTTAAATATAATTATTTTTACAATGGATGATTTAATAGATTTTAGAGTGTAAAACGGCTTTGTTGCACAAACCTATCTGTAAAGGCTTTTTTAGCGATATAATTTTCAAATGAAGAAGCCTACACACAAAATCTACCGCACAACCAATTGGCCCGCATATAACCGA
>NZ_JBQEOL010000002.1:119625-196386 GCF_052044895.1 Acinetobacter sp. 22323
GAACGTAATAAGCCACACGTTAACGTGGGCACAATTGGTCACGTTGACCATGGTAAAACAACTTTAACAGCTGCGATTGCAACTGTATGTGCGAAGAAATTCGGTGGTGAAGCGAAAGACTACGCTGCAATTGACTCTGCACCAGAAGAAAAAGCACGTGGTATTACCATTAACACTTCTCACGTAGAATACGATTCTCCAACTCGTCACTACGCTCACGTAGACTGCCCGGGCCACGCCGATTATGTTAAAAACATGATTACTGGTGCTGCTCAGATGGACGGCGCGATCCTTGTATGTGCTGCGACTGATGGTCCAATGCCACAAACTCGTGAACACATCCTTCTTTCTCGTCAGGTAGGTGTACCTTACATCGTTGTATTCTTGAACAAATGCGACCTTGTAGACGACGAAGAGCTTCTTGAGCTAGTTGAAATGGAAGTTCGTGAACTTCTTTCTACTTACGACTTCCCAGGTGATGACACTCCAGTTATCCGTGGTTCAGCTCTTCTTGCGCTTAACGGCGACGCTGGTCAATATGGTGAAGCTGCAGTTGAAGCTCTTGTTGAAGCGCTTGACTCTTACATCCCAGAACCAGAACGTGCAATCGACCAGGCATTCTTGATGCCAATCGAAGACGTATTCTCAATCTCAGGTCGTGGTACAGTAGTAACTGGCCGTGTTGAGACTGGTATTGTTAAAGTTGGTGAGTCAGTTGAAATCGTTGGTATCCGTGATACACAAACAACAACTGTAACTGGCGTTGAAATGTTCCGTAAACTTCTTGACGAAGGTCGTGCGGGCGAGAACTGTGGTGTTCTTCTTCGTGGTACTAAGCGTGAAGACGTACAACGTGGTCAAGTACTTGCTAAACCAGGTACAATCAAGCCGCACACTAAATTCGACGCAGAAGTATACGTACTTTCTAAAGAAGAAGGTGGTCGTCATACTCCATTCCTTAACGGTTACCGTCCACAGTTCTATTTCCGTACAACTGACGTAACTGGTGCGATCGCGCTTAAAGAAGGCGTTGAGATGGTTATGCCTGGTGACAACGTTGAGATGTCAGTAGAGCTGATCCACCCGATCGCAATGGACGCAGGCTTACGCTTCGCGATCCGTGAAGGTGGTCGTACAGTTGGTGCTGGTGTAGTATCTCGCGTTACTGCATAATCACTGATTGTGTAAAAAAAGCGTCCCTTTGGGACACTGCTGTCCCACAATTTTCAAAAGAAGAACCTCAATTGAGGTTCTTCTTGTTTTCTCCATTTTTTATCAGGCACAAAAAGTGACCTTAAAAGCTTCCTTTCAAATAAATTAACCTGAATAATTCGCAGTAAACGCTGAACACTCCATCCTTCTTGTGCCATATGTTGAGCGAAACTCACCAGCAAATAGGCAATTAAGGCAATCCATATTTGAGTCTGTATCGCATTGCGGCTTCGACCTAGAAATGACTTCAGCTTTAAATTCTGCTTGAGGGCTTTAAAGAATAACTCAATCTTCCAGCGGTCTTTATAAATTGCAGCAATGGTGGAGGCTGCCAGATGAAAGTTGTTGCTCAGAAATTCGAATGTTCTTTTCTTATCTGTATCATAAAACTCTATACGTCTTAATAATTTAGGTGCGCCTCTTTTCTTGGCATGCGCACTGCTCAATTCAATACATTCATCCGCAATAATCCCTTTAGTCGCTAATACGTTGCGGCTTGATTTAACTTGATAAACTGTCTTTGGGCGTAGCCGAGTGACGAAGCTGACTTTCTGATGGGTCAACTGAGCAAACCATTGATAATCAACATATCCTTTATCAAAGACGACAATGCTGCCAGCAGGAAATTTAAATGCTCTGCCTTGCACCATATCATTTTCAATGCCATCCCCAAGCGCTACAAATTCAGGAATGGTATTGCTGTGATTTAAGCCAACACTGAGTTTAATACTGGCTTTGGATTCATGCACTTTTGCCCATTCGCACAATGACAGTGAAAGGTCAATATGACTGGCATCGAGTGAATACAGCGGATTCTTGAATCTAAATTTATGTGCAGTTTTAGAGTTTTCACAGTGCTGAAGCAGCTGCGTGAACAATTGTTGATACAGGCTGGCGGGCTGTTCTTCGTTGAGTCTTGCTAAGGTGCTTCGCGCAATTCTTTTCGCGCCAAGATGATAGAGCTTTTCTTGCTGGGATTCGAGATTGGATTGAATGTCTCTTAAGCTTTGCCGACAAGAAAGTTGGGACATCAATATGGCGACAAACTGATCCCAGCGGGTGGCTGATCTTAATTTTTGCCCAGAGTGATGCAGTTTAGCCAGACGTTCAAAATCTTGTCTTAAAATGGGTTTGAGTAATTGATGAAATACGGTATTCTGATGTGACAAAACCTGAGTCCTTTATAGTTAAAGTGTTTGTTTGCACTCATATTTTAACTATTTAGACTCAGGTTTTTTTTATTTAAAGCAAACTATGGGACAGCAATGCCCTTTGGGACGCTTTTTTTGTTTATCTAAAGTGAAAAATAAATTGTCTAACAAAATTAGAGCGCTGTCCTAAAGTGATATTCAGCTGACCTTAACTGCAATGATGTCAAGCAGATAACTGAGTAAGATACCAATAAGAAAATAGAAAAATAGGGGCCAGGTCGAGAAGATCTGTCAGGAGGCGTTATATGAATGCTGAAGTAAAAATTACTCATCGTGCCGGTGCAAGTTTTCCTGTACGTCGCATGAACTTTGATTTTGAACAGGTTCCAGAATACTGGATGAATGGTTCAGCCGGGCTGACTCATTTTATGACAGCATTGTCTGCCTTGTTTCCCGCAGGTGAAAAATTCTTTATCGACAGTGTGCGTGCGGTACGTAATCATCCCAAGCTTAAAGACAATGAAGTACTGCAAAAAGAAATCTCTGCTTTCATTGGGCAAGAAGCGATGCATACCCAGGAACATGTCGGCTTCAATGCCTCAGCGCAAAAATACGGCCATGATGTTGATACCTTGGATCGTTATACGGATAAAGTCATTCAAACAACGCGTAAAGTCATGGCAAAATTAGCCAAGCCTGTGGGAATTACTCAGGAAATGGTAGATTTGACTGCAACGACCGCACTTGAACATTTTACTGCGACCATTGCCTCTCAGTTGTTGACCAATAGTCATATTCAGGAACTGATGAAAGATGACACCATGAAGACCATGTGGTTATGGCATGCCATTGAAGAAAATGAGCATAAAGCTGTGGCCTATGACGTGTTTGAAGGCGTGTTTGGAAAAGGCTTAAAGTCATATCTGTTACGTACCAGTTCACTGGTGATCGCTATGGTGACTTTGTTCTTTGTACAAAGCTATTTTGTCATGCGTCTGCTGAAGGAAGATCGTCAGTTAAACCTGGAATCCCTCAAGGACATTTACGAATATGGTTATAGTCCGTCCAAAGGTATAATTACTGGTATGGGGCGTGAAATGGCGATGTACTTCAAGCCGGGTTTCCATCCAAATGACCATGACACACACAGTTTGCTGGCACACTGGAAAGGCAAACTTGGTCTTTAATCTGACACTAAAATAGGGCGATTGAAATCGCTCTTTTTTTTACTCGATTTTCAGCATAAAGTTTCTATAATGCGCAGGAGATTTTTATTGATAGATGAACGAACATGATTCGTTTGATGCAAATAGCAGATATAGATGCGGTCACCCAGATTGAGCAACAAGTGCAATCTCATCCTTGGACCAGAACCCAGTTCGAGGAAGCCGTTAGTGCTTATCAGAGCACTATTATTGAATATGCAGGTAAAGTGGTGGGCTTTTGTATTTTGCAACCGGTACTGGATGAAGCCAATTTATTACTCATGGCAATTGACCCAAGCCAGCAGAGTAAAGGTCTTGGTTTTCAGTTGCTAGAAGAATCTATCCAGTTACTGAAAAATAATCCGGTACAGATTTTCCTAGAAGTACGTGAATCAAATACAGCTGCAATTCGTCTTTATGAAAAGGCTGGTTTTCACCAGATTGACCTGCGCAAGAATTACTATCCAAACTCGGGCGGTGGTCGTGAACATGCCATCATTATGGTGAAGGCATGTACGGACGACTTTGCCAGTCTGTTTAAATAAATCAGATTAACACTCCTTTTAGTGACGACCATCTTACTTGATGATGGGATTATTCCATCCGGAGGGTAGGGTCGTCATCAAGGAGTTTCCCAAGTGTTCAATCTCCGCCGCATTGAGCGAGCGGTTTAACCGACGCCATTGGCCATCAATCAGCAATTCAAGCGGCAGGTATTGAGACTTGTAATTCATCTTGCTGGAATGCGGGACCCAGTAACCCAGGTAAATAAAAGGCAGCTCTAATTTCTGAGCATGTTCAATCTGTTTTAGAATTGCAAAAACACCGAGTGAACGTCGATTTTCATCCGGATCAAAGAAGGTATAAACCGCAGAAATTCCGTCATCGAGCAGATCACAGGTCGATACACTGATCAGCCGGTCATCTTTCCAGAGTTCCAGGAAAAAGCTATCGGTACAGCTTTGCAACAAAAACTTTTCAAACTGATCCCGGCTTGGTGGATACATATCACCATCGGCGTGGCGTTCATTGATATAGCGTTCATACAGCGCATAGTGGCTATCATTTGCCTGCTGCGGTGCAGTAATGCGTAGGCTTAAGTCCTGATTTCTTTTCCATGCCTTTTTTTGCGAACTGTTCATGCTGAATTCACGCACGGGTACACGAGAGGAGAGGCATTGACGGCACAGGTGACATTCAGGACGATACACAAAATCGCCACTACGGCGGAAACCGGTACGGGATAATTCAGAAAGTGTCACCACATCTATGCGATGTGAGGGATCGAGAAAAACCATACGTGCAGACTTGTTGGGCAGATAGCTGCAATCGTGTGGCGGGGTAATATAATACTGTAAATCGTTCAGCAGGGATTTTGGTTGATAGGAGTTCATGACAAATTCCCTCTGTTATTTTCATTCATTTAATCGCGCGTTTAACGCTATTGTTTTACTTGAAAATACACCCTCCTGATACTTTTGCCAATTGATAGGTGGGCGTTTTATCACATCCTGTAACGAATTAAGATACGCTTGGCGAGAAATTGTACTGGCACCCAGGCTCAGCAGGTGGTCATTGACCAACTGGCAGTCAATCCAGGGCAGCTGATTTTCCTGACCAATCAGCATTAAGGTATAAAAGGCCATTTTCGAGACATCGGTCTGGGTGCTGAACATGGATTCACCAAAACAGCCCTGTCCAATGGTGATGCCATATAATCCGCCCACCACTTGATCTTCATCCCAGACTTCAATGCTATAACCATAACCGGCGTCGAACATATCACAGTAACCCTGAATAATATCTTCGCTAATCCAGGTATCATCGGTATAAGCACGAGGTAGTGAACAGGAACGGATAACACGTTCAAAAGCATGATTCACAGTAATTTTATAATCATACTTTTTCATATTTCGAATCAGCGATTTACTCGGATGATAACCCTGTGGTCGGATAATGCAACGTGGTTCCGGGCTCCACCAGCAGATTGGATCACCTTCGGAAAACCATGGAAACAGGCCATGTGAATAGGCTTCGAGCAGGGTAGATGGAGTGAGATCGGCGCCAATACAAATCAGGCCTTCTCCTTCAAGATCCACTTCTACAGGATTGGGGAAAATGAACTGTGAAGGAGGAAGATGTTGCATGCTTGAACCTGGTTTTAGAATCATCAGTATTTATCATACATAAAAAAACCGCCCAACATGGACGGCTTTCTCATTTTTGCTGCTTAGTCTAACTTGCCCATCGCATCGAGATATTTTTCTGCATCCAGTGCGGCCATACAGCCCGAACCTGCAGATGTAATCGCCTGACGGTATACGCTATCCGCAATATCACCCGCAGCAAATACGCCAGGAATAGAAGTTTGCGTTGCATTGCCCGCAGTACCGCTTTGCACCTGGATATAACCATCACGAAGCTGTAATTGACCTTCAAACATGCTGCTGTTTGGCTTATGGCCAATTGCAACGAACATGCCTGAAACCTCAACTTCTTGAGTTGAATCATCTTGAGTTGATTTTAAACGTACAGAAGTTACACCTGCTTTGGCATCACCCAGAACTTCATCTACTTGATGATTCCAGATGATGCTGATTTTGCCTTCTTTCTCTTTTTCAAACAGATGGTCCTGAAGAATTTTTTCAGAACGCAGGCTGTCACGACGGTGTACTAAAGTTACGTGAGATGCGATATTTGACAGGTAAAGCGCTTCTTCTACCGCAGTATTGCCACCACCGACAACCATGACTTTCTGGTTTTTATAGAAGAAACCATCACAGGTCGCACATGCGCTCACGCCTTGACCCATAAATGCAGCTTCAGATTCAAGACCCAGGTATTGCGCAGTCGCACCGGTACAAATGATCAAGGCGTCACAAGTGAACTCCTCCATGTCACCTTTTAATACAAAAGGACGTACGTTCAGATCTACTTCATTGATGTGGTCATATACGATTTCAGTACCGAAACGTTCCGCATGCGCCTGCATACGTTCCATCAATACTGGACCAGTCAGGCCTTCAGGATCACCTGGCCAGTTGTCCACTTCAGTCGTCGTTGTCAGCTGACCACCAAGTTGCAGGCCTGCAATGAGTGTCGGTTTTAAGTTTGCACGCGCTGCATACACAGCGGCGCTATAGCCAGCAGGGCCGGAACCTAAAATAATCAGTCTTGAGTGACGTGCGCTCATCGGGCTATCCTTTTTGTATTTAGAAATTTATTGAATTATACGTGAAACTGTATAACAGTGGTGTGAGATTAAAGTCGATATTATTGATCATCCAAATCGATTTGAGCTATATAGAAGTGATAAAGAACAAGACCTATGTGCAGTTGCACAATACTGCATCTTTTTTCGTGTAACAGGTGCATAATAGGCATTTTATTGCGTCGTTTTTTTGAATCATAATAGCAAAAGAACATTCATGAAGAATTGGCTACAGGACAGTATATGACAACGGTGTCGAGTGCTTATGCACAGCGCTTAGTAATGACATTATTTTTGGTCTCATTTGGGATCTATCTGTTTCTTGCAACAGTGACCTATACGCCATTTGACCCGGGGTGGATGCACATTTCCAGTGACACCCAGACGGTTTCAAATGCCAGTGGGGTTGCAGGTGCATGGATTTCAGACTTACTGTTTGGTTTTCTGGGCTGGGCGAGCTTACTCATTCCATTATATCTGTTCGTAGAAGCGGTACAGGTCTGGTGGCCACACAGCTTCCTGAACCGGCCATTCCGTTATGCAGCACAATTCTTCCTTTTACTGACCACTTCTGCCTTACTGTTCCTGTTCTGGGAAGTTCCTGCTGATACACTGGATAATTCGTCGGGCGGCATTATCGGTTATGAATTAGGTCAGAGTCTTGAACAGCTATTGACGATATACGGTGCGGCAGTGTTTCTGGTAGGTTTATGGGTCATGCTGTTTACCTTGGCCTTTGGTGTGAAATGGAACAAAACCTGGAGCAGCCTGAAAGCAACGCCTGCATATTTACAGGATCTGTTTTATCGTAATGTCCCGGAAGGGGAGGGCGAATTTGATCGCTCTATGGCAGTTGCCAAGAAAGATATCGCCAGCAGCCCTGCTAAAAAGAGCATCTCAACGCCTGTGGTTCCTGTACCTGAGCATGAGCCTGTAGAAATAGATCCCGTAGTTCGTGACCATGTAGCCGAGCGCCTGTTTGATGACATTGCTGACCGTGAATTCAAGGCGCAACAGAAAAAACATATTGAACCTGAACTTAGTCCGGAAGATGAAGAATTTGAAAAAACGCTGGAAAAAGCGCATCACCTGATTCAGGATCCAGATCGTGTAATTACCACGGGCGAAGTTTGGCGTGCTTTGCATTCTGATGAGGATCAGCGCCATAAACAGGATATCGATGCTTTATTGAAAGCAGCGGAAGAACAACAACATCCCCCTGAATCCCCTACAACAGTTGCTCCAATTCAGGAAATCAAGGCACATCTCAAAACTGAAACACCTGTACCGTCTGTGACGACGAAAAAAGGTCTGGATTGGGATAATGATGAAATCTTTGATGAGCTATTGGCAGCTGTACCGCCGGGTAAAACTGCGACGGATGTGCATAGTCCATTTACTGCGCAAGCAGCTACTGAACAGCCAACCTTAAGAATTGTCGAAGACTTGCCCAAAGGTGCGGCAGCGACTGCAGCTGTGGCAACAGGCAGCAGTATTCCCCCTATTTCTACGCCCGCAATACGCAACATGGGGTTAGAAACTGATTTTGATGATCTGGATGATTTACTGGTCGAGGATATTGAGCCAGAAAAGCCAGCCCGTGCTTCCAGCTATGCGCAATCTTCCGCTTTTGTACAGGCACCGATTCAGCATCAAGGCATAGAAGTCTCTGCACCTGAAAGCAACTCGACTGCTCAGACAGCGCTTCAACAAAATACAAATCAGCACAATACCATTGATGCAGTCAAAGCGGCATTATCCAAAGAAGAATTTATTGAAGCATGGCATGAAACTGCGGGTGCTCCTCAAGAAGAAGATGAATTCGATTTTGATGCTCCACTGACTGACTCGATGGGCCGTCCATTGTCACGCGCCATGATGGTGGCTGAACGCCGTAAAGATCTTTCGCCATTACCAGGTCTGGAACTACTGGATGAAGTTGATCCGAACAAGAAAGTCAATTTCACCGAAGAGCAATTATCACGTCTGTCTGAATTGCTGGAAATCAAACTACAAGAATTTAACGTCAAGGCCAAAGTGGTTGAAGCGCAGCCTGGCCCAGTAGTCACTCGTTTTGAACTGGATCTGGCACCAGGTGTAAAAGCCTCTAAAGTGACTAATATTTCCCGCGACCTGGCGCGCTCCATGTCGATGGCTTCGGTGCGTGTGGTTGAAGTGATTCCAGGCAAGCCATATATCGGGATTGAAGTACCAAACAGTACCCGTGAAATGGTACGCCTGATCGAGCTGGTTAAAACACCGAAATTTGAAGATGCAAGTGCCATCCTGTCGATGGCGATGGGTAAAGATATTTCTGGCAATCCGGTGATTACTGAACTTGGCAAGGCACCGCATATGCTGGTTGCTGGTACAACCGGTTCTGGTAAGTCGGTCGCAGTAAACTCGATGATTTTGTCGATGCTACTCAAGTACACACCTGATCAATTACGTCTGATCCTGATTGACCCGAAACAGCTGGAACTCGCAAACTATAACGATATTCCACACCTGTTGACGCCTGTCGTCACGGACATGAAAGATGCAGTCAGTGCACTGAACTGGTGTGTCAATGAAATGGAACGTCGTTATAAGCTGATGTCCTTCCTGAAAATTCGTAAGCTAAGCGACTACAACCGTAAGGTTGAAGAAGCCATTGCCAATGGTGAAGATCTGTTTGATCCAACCTGGAAAGCCAGTGAATCGGTGGCAGGGGAACGTGCACCACGTTTGACACCATTACCATCGATTGTGATTGTCGCGGACGAGTTCGCAGATATGATCATGCAGGTCGGTAAAAAAGCGGAAGAAATGATTACCCGACTGGCACAGAAATCTCGTGCTGCGGGGATTCACCTGTTACTGGCAACTCAACGCCCATCGGTGGATGTGATTACCGGTCTGATCAAAGCCAACATCCCAACACGTGTAGCACTGCGTGTAAACTCGAAAATTGATTCGCGTACCATTCTGGATGCAGGAGGTGCAGAAGACCTGCTTGGTCATGGTGACATGCTGTTTCTGGGGCCAGGTAAGATTGAGCCTGAGCGTGTGCATGGTGCCTTTATTGCCGATGATGAAGTTAACCGTATTTGTGATGCTTGGCGTGAGCGTGGTGCCCCGAACTATGTTGATGAAATTCTAACTCCATTTGATGAAGAACCAACAAGTCGTGGCTTTGAAGATGGTGGCGATGGTGCTTCTGACCGTGATCCACTGTATGACCAATGTGTGTCTTTCGTACTGGAAACTCGTAAGGCATCTACATCATCGCTACAGCGTAAGTTTAGCCTCGGTTATAACCGTGCTGCCCGAATCATCGACCAGATGGAAGAAAACGGTGTGGTGAGCGCGATGGGCGCGAATGGTAAGCGTGAGATTCTGATCTAATTCAGCATCTCCACCGATAAAAAAGCCTGCATGAAGCAGGCTTTTTTATTGCATCAGCAAAGTCTTAAGCGAACTTGGCCAATACTTCAAGGAACTCAGCACTGTGACGCGGGAATTTCGCGATCACGTCATGAATGCGTTCACCTTCAGGGTTAGTAGCATTGATATCACGACCTTCTGCAACGAATTGAGTCAACAGGCGCTCATAGTCAAAAGGACGCATGTGTTTATAAGCATGATAAAGCACATGAAAGTCTGCGTTTACGCCTGCAGGAGGTAATTGAGTGAGATAGGCAAATACACGCTCATCTGACCATTCTTCGTTAAACGTTGCCGGTTGAGACAATGCCATCACAAGCTCCTTGATATAATTTTCGACATGAAAAAGGCAAAATTTGAGTACGCAAGTGACAAAGTATTTTTCATTTTCTCTGTCTACCTTGAAGCTAAACTTCGGATCTTGTGGTTAGGTAAAGTAAACTTTGTATCACCAGTCCACTCGAAGCCTAGCTTCTCGTCTTACGCTTCAACAAAGCAGTAATTTACTTTCAGTCCACTCGAAGCAAAGCTTCTCGTCTTGCGACTGAACAAAGCAGTGCTTTGTTCAGTCTCATATTTTGCCTTGAATCAATTTAATTGACTAATCAAAAATCAAATTATCGTTCTTCAGGTAAATTGATATTCATTTCAAGCATTTCAATATTCGCTTCAGAACGGACCTGCATTTGAATATGCTGTTCATCTACACCGCGAACATAACGATTGACCACCTGCATGATTTCTTTCTTCATCATGTCAATCTTGTCCTGGCTTAAACGACGTCCCAGACCCTGTTCAGATGCAACAATTACCTTTAAACGGTCTTTCGCGGTTTGCGCGCTTGTTGGTTTTTCCTCACTGCTAAAAAGCTTACTCCAGAATCCAGCCATGCTTATGCTCCAAATAATCGAGCTAACCAGCCCTTTGGTTTCACTTCAATATGACGGTAAGGACGCTCTTCACCCAGGAAGCGCGCAACCAGGTCATCATAAGCCTGACCTGCAGCAGAAGCAGTAAAGTTAATAACTGGCTTGCCTTCGTTCGATGCTTGTAGGACACTTGGACACTCAGGAATTACACCCAGAGTCGGCACACGTAAAATATCTTTAGAAATGTCATCAATGGTCAACATTTCCTGTTTATCCGCACGTTCAGGATTGAAACGTGTGATACACAGATGTTTACGGATGCGGCCTTCATTTTGTTCTACTTTTTTAGTCTTGCTGTCGAGCATACCAATGATACGGTCAGAGTCACGTACTGAAGAAATTTCAGGGTTAGTGACAATGATGGCTTCATCAGCATGGTACATGGCCATGATGGCACCACGTTCGATCCCCGCAGGTGAGTCACAAATAATGTAGTCAAATTCCTGCGACAGTTCATCCATTACACGTGCAACACCTTCATCAGTGAGGGCATCTTTATCACGTGTTTGAGACGCTGGCAAAATATATAAGTTCTCAATATCCTTATCGCGAATAAGCGCTTGTTGTAATCGCGCTTCGTTATTTAAAACATTCACAAAATCATAAACAACGCGGCGTTCACAACCCATGATCAAGTCAAGGTTACGTAAACCCACGTCAAAGTCGATAACAACAGTTTTGTGGCCACGTAGGGCTAAACCTGTTGCAAAAGATGCGCTTGTTGTAGTTTTACCTACACCACCTTTGCCTGACGTTACGACAACAATTTTCGCCACCGAATCCACTCCTGTTATGGTTTAAATTCCCTATTTAACATAGGGTTTTGGTGTTTATTTATACATTAAAATTCTAGAGCTTCAAATACAAGCTCTAGTTGATCATTCAAGTAAATATGCACAGGCTTTTTCACCACATGCGGTGGAATATCGTCTGCAACACAATAGGTACCTGCAATCGAAATCAGTTCTGCTTCCAGTGCATGACAGAAAATGCGTGCTGCAGTATTGCCCCCTGCACCGGCAATCACACGACCACGGGCACTGCCATAAACATGAATATTGCCAGAGGCAATCACTTCTGAACCGCTGTTAATGCCAGCACTGATAATAATGTCGCCATGATGCTGCACAATGCACTGGCCAGTACGCAGGATTTCATCATGGTAAGAAGTCACATGAGCAATGACAGGTGCTGCCTTAACTTCTTCTGTTCCAGCATCTGACTTAACCACTTCCGGTTTGACTTCAATGACCTGTTCTTTGGTTGCCTTGATTTCCTGTAGCTGACGGTCAGGTGGCAATACTGGGAACTGGATTGCACGTGCCTGATCTGCAAGCAGGCCTTCAGTCACCGCCATCGGTTGTACATCCATGCTGATCAACAGCTGGATCAGCGCGATAAGTTCCTGCTCGACAGTGCTTTCAATCACCACCAGGGTGCCCGGTGGAAAAGCAGCTTGTAATTTTGGTGCTAATTGCTGGCGGATCGCATCATGATCATTTGTTTCAAGGGTAATGCGAATCGCATTGACCATTCTGCCCTTAATCCGTATATCAGCCATAGTTCTTCCTTAATACTTCTGACTTGTAAATTTTATGTCGAAGTAATATTGTAAATAGTGCAAATCCTAGAACAAATTTCGTTAATTCTCTAGCGATCCAGGTTATTTTTTTATGCGATCAGATGCCATAAAAAAGCATAGCATTATTCATGCTGAATTAGAGGTATGTTGAACGCTGATTTTGCTCATTTTCTTCCAGAATCTGCTGCCACTGTTTAATTTTGACCTGTTTGCGGATCGCTTCAAGTGTTTCAAAAACAGCCGACTCCACCAATTTGTCAATGTTTGGATTTTGTTCAATCTGGATCTGACTGATCTTTTCAGAAATCATGGCAAAAGTTGGATTATCTTTACTGTAATCAGTATGCGTAAACGGATCGATCAATCCTTGGGTGATATTTTCTCCCAGACGTTGTCCGATACTCTGAATCTGCTGTTCCATGCGACTGCCTACAATCGGGATTAGGCGTAACAGCCGGGTCAGCTCTGGCGTATCTTCAATGGCTTTATTCACCACCTGGCCGACGTTTTTGGAAATCATATAACGTTGTGCCTGTAATTCCTTGCCTAGGGTTTCTTGCAGGATATCTGCCAAGGCAATCGCAAATAATTGACGGTGATGCTCGACCAGGTCATCAATCAGTTGACGGTGCGTGGTACTGGTGGTCAGTTCGCGTTTAATTCCGTCCAGTACGGTCACTACAATACGGCTGGTCAATTCTTCCATAACTAGGTTGTAGTAGAAGTTGCCACGCTTATACCAGCGAGACGGAATCACCTTGAAACCATGGCTATGCAGGTTGTAGCCGATAGCCACTGCGCGGAGCAGACGCAGGAAACGCAGTTGCGGCACGATAGCGAGAATTTCATACCAGTGAATAAACGGAAAGAACCACCAGCGGGCATGATGACGCAAGACTATGGCAATTAGCCAGCGCACCAATAACTCCCCAATCAGGAAAGTCGTAAACCAGCCTTCAGTAATGATCACCCAGGGACGCAGTTCAGCCTTATAAAATTGCAGGATTTCAGGCAGACGTATGAAATCGAATAACCATTGTCCGAAGTCGCTCATTAAAATGGCATTGGCACTCAGGCAGAACAGGTTGATGACGATTAACACCATCATAAAGATGTCATAGGCCAAGGCGACCTTCCAGCCCCAGGTGCCTTCACGGAAAAACTTAAAGGCGCTGGAGCTGGTTTTCGGGGGAGTTGGTTTCATAGTCTCTCAGATCAGTGCATTAGGCTGCTTGAGCCAGATCCTGCTTCATTTTTTCAATCAACTGATCTTTCTCAGTCCAAATTTGATGAACCCATTGCTGGAAACGCTCGCGGTATTCAGCATCTTCTTCATAATTACCGCCCAGTACCCAGTCCGGAATATCAATCTTTCTTAAATCTACCGCAATACGGGGTACTTCGCCTAGCCAGAATTCACCATAACCTGGTATGCCGTCCGGATAAATGATAGTCATGTCCACAAAGGCATCAATACGGTCACCCAGAATATTCAGCGCCAGGGCCAGACCGCCTGCCTTCGGTTTGAGCAAATGTTTAAAGGGAGACTGTTGCTGGTCATGTTTCTCTTGGGTAAAACGCGTACCTTCCAGATAGTTGAGCAGGGTAAATGGCTGACTCAGCAATTGCTGGCAGGATTTACGTGCTTCATCCATATCGCGATCTTTGAGGGCCGGATTTTTAGCAATCTGTTCCTTGGTGTGACGCTTCATCATCGGGAAACCAAGAATCTTAAATGCCTGTCCGACGAATGGAATAAAGATCAGTTCCCATTTGGTAAAGAACCGAGTCAATGGCATACGGGTTAAGCCGAAGTATTGATTGACTGTAGTATCGACCCAGCTCTGATGATTACAGCTCATCAGGTAGCGGCCCTGCATATTCAGATCCAGAGATTCATCAATGGTAATGGTCCATTGAGTATTTTTAAGGACATTCTCGATCAGCCAGTTGTTTACACCAAGCCAGCTGTTGGTAATCTTGATATTGGTTTCATCAATTTTGGATGACTTTTTGACTAGTTTGGTCAGACCGAGGGCCAGTACTGGCGGTCCATGGAAAAAGGTACTTCCCGTCATTACTGAAGTCACAGTCAGGCCACGTGCAATTTTTTTTAATATAGGCTGTTTTTTACTTTCCGACGACATATAACCCTGTCCTAAGCTGAAAATCGACTAAATTTTTTCATATTATTAACAATATACGTTTTCAATCTGAAATAGAAAAGTACCGAATG
This sequence comes from Acinetobacter sp. 22323, assembly GCF_052044895.1. Taxonomy (NCBI): domain Bacteria; kingdom Pseudomonadati; phylum Pseudomonadota; class Gammaproteobacteria; order Moraxellales; family Moraxellaceae; genus Acinetobacter; species Acinetobacter sp. 22323. The sequence continues at coordinate 134,578 of NZ_JBQEOL010000002.1, forward strand.
AGAACTATGGAGAAAATGTGATGAAGTTAACCGTTTTGGTTACACATAAACATTACAAATAGTTACGAAAAGATTTATTATTAACAAATCAGATATAGTTATTGATTGAATTATTGACCATTATTCTTCAAATACAACAAAACAAGTTAAGGAGGCATGCGATGCGTGCAATGTTAGTTACAGCAGCAGTAGCAGGGGCGGTAGCACTTACAGGTTGTCAAACTACTGGTAATAACCTCGGTGGTGTTGAGTACGACAAAACAGCTTTGGGTACAGTAATTGGTGCTGCGGCAGGTTATGGTATTTCTAAAGGCAATGCAAACACTAGCCGTCAAAACAACCGTGCAGCGGCAATCGGTGCAGTACTTGGTGGTGCAGCGGGTGTTTACCTGGATGATAAAGAGAAAAAATTACGTCAAGCGACTGCGGGTACTGGTGTAGATGTAAACCGTAATCCAGACGGTTCAATTAACTTGGTAATGCCAGGTGCGATTACATTTGATACCAACAAGTCAAATATCAAACCAAACTTCTATGCAACATTGAACAAAGTTGCCCAAGTTCTAACTGAAGATAACAAGAGCGGTATTCTTGTGACTGGTTATACAGACAGCACTGGTAACGATTCAATTAACTTGCCATTGTCTCAAGCACGTGCGAACTCTGTAGCAAACTACTTGGCAGGCCAAGGTATTGCACGTACACGTATTAATGCTCAAGGTTTAGGTTCAGCGAACCCAATCGCAGACAACACAACTGCAGCGGGTAGAGAACAAAACCGTCGTGTTGAAATCGCGGTATATGCTGTTCAGTAAGATCTGAATTGCAGAAAAGACCACCTTCGGGTGGTTTTTTTATGTCTGAAGTATGACGCAGGAAAATGAATTTTCAATTAGGCAACTGAGCTTGAGCCGACTATAATCGGAGCCGAATCTAGAAGAGGAAGCACTATGTCACTCGCCAGTCAGTTAAATGACAAGCAACTTGAAGCCATGAAATATACTCAAGGGCCCTTGTTAGTGCTTGCCGGTGCGGGTTCAGGTAAGACTTCAGTAATCACAAGAAAAATCGCCTACTTGGTCAAGCATTGCGGCATTCCGGCACATCGTATTACGGCCATGACCTTTACCAACAAAGCCGCACGTGAAATGAAAGAGCGAGTAAGTAAGTTACTCACACGTGAAGAAGGCAAAGGCTTATCAGTATCGACGTTCCATACCTTTGGTCTGAATCTATTACGTTTAGAGCTAAAACATACACCGCTGAAAAATAATTTCTCGATTCTGGATGCGGATGACTGTAAACGTATTCTGATGGACCTGATGCATCGCGATAACTTGTCCGGGGCAGAAAGCAAGGAATTGATCGCAAAAGCGATGAAGATGATTTCCGACTGGAAAAACGATCTGATTCCACCCGAGCAGGCTCATACCACCTGTGAAACTCAGGAAGATGTCCAGTTTGCGCATTTGTATCAATTGTATGAACGTAACTTGCGTGCCTATAACGCCGTTGACTTCGATGACCTGATTGTGATGCCAACGCGTTTGTTACAGGAAAACGCTGAAGTGCGTGATAAATGGCAGAACCGTGTGCGTTATTTGTTGGTGGATGAATATCAGGATACCAACACCGCCCAGTATATTCTGGTGAAGTTACTGGTCGGCGTAATGGGCCAGTTTACTGCAGTAGGTGATGATGACCAGTCAATCTATGCCTGGCGTGGGGCTAAACCGGAAAACATGGCGTTGTTACAGCAGGATTTCCCGAATCTGAAAGTTATCAAGCTGGAACAGAACTACCGTTCGACCAGCCGTATTTTGAAAGCGGCGAATACCGTTATTGGCAACAACCCGCATATCTTCGATAAAAAACTCTGGTCAGACAAAGGCCATGGTGAAGTGATCCGTGTCATCACTTGCCGTAATGATGATGATGAAGCCGAACGCGTAGTCAAAGATCTCATCACGCACAAGTTGATGAATGGTAAAAACTGGAAAGACTACGCAATTTTGTACCGCGGGAATTTCCAGGCACGTATTCTGGAAACCCAGCTGCGTCAGATGCAGATTCCTTACAAGCTCTCTGGTGGTCAGTCTTTCTTCGCGCGCGCCGAAATCAAAGATGTCATGAGTTACCTGCGTCTGATCATTAATCCAGAAGATGACAGTGCCTTCCTGCGAATTATCAATACACCGAAACGTGCCATCGGACCAGTGACGCTGGAAAAATTGGGTCTGTTTGCGCAAGAAAATAATCTGTCGCTTTTGGCCGCGGCAGCTGACCAGCGTCTGACTATGGCAATGCCAAAGAAAGCCACCACTCAGCTGGCTGAGTTTGCTGACTTCATCAATAACTTTACCCGCAATCTGCTGGATGATGATGAGCCAGTACCGATTATCCGCCAGATGATGGTAGAAGCCGGCTATATCGACTACATCAAGGAATCAGCTGCAACTCCGGCACAGGAAAAAACCAAGCTCGACAATATTGAAGTGCTGTATAGCAGTATTCAGAGCCTGATTAACCGTGCTGAAGATGTGGATGAAAAGAATATCGAAAGCGTCATCCGTAAGATGGTGCTGCTGGATATGCTGGAACAGCAGCAGGAAGCAGAAGATACAGATAAGGTGAACCTGTTGACGCTACATGCATCTAAAGGTCTGGAATTCCCTTATGTTTATCTGATTGGCCTGGAAGAAGAGATTCTGCCACACAAAAACTCGATCGCGGCAGAAACTGTTGAGGAAGAACGTCGTCTGATGTATGTGGGCATTACCCGTGCGCGTCAGGGCTTGACGATTACCTTGGCTGAGCAGCGTAAGGCTGGTGGTCAGATGAAGCAGATGACGCCAAGCCGCTTCCTGGATGAATTACCAGAAGATGAACTGGAATGGTTAGGCCGTAAGAAAAAGCTGGCTGGCAATATTGATCCGAAACAGCAGGCACAGCATTATCTGGATAATTTACGCGCACTGATTAAGCGTTAAAATTTAAGTAATTAATCTATTGATATTTTTCTACAGGAATAAAATGATGAAAGTACAGGTGAAAGTCCTTGATGCACGCCTTGGCAATGAATGGCCAATGCCAAATTATGCAACTACAGGTTCTGCAGGACTCGACCTTCGTGCATGTGTAAACGAAACTACAGTAATTGAACCAGGTCAAACAGTACTCGTGAAAACTGGTCTGGCTATTTATATTGAAGATCCTGCATTTGCGGGCCTGATCCTGCCACGTTCTGGTCTGGGTCATAAACATGGTATCGTATTGGGTAATCTGGTAGGTCTGATCGATTCAGATTACCAAGGTGAACTCATGGTTTCGGTATGGAATCGTAGCCAGACTGCATTTAGCCTGGAACCAGGTGAGCGTCTGGCGCAGTATGTCCTCGTCCCAGTGGTGCAAGCACAATTCGATATTGTGAATGAATTCGAAGCCACTGAGCGTGGTGTAGGTGGCTTTGGTCATACTGGCAAGAACTAATTCAAAAAGCCTACATTCAATAAAATGTGGGCTTTTTTAATGGTTGATAGAATAAGATTTATCCCATTTTTTAGCTGGCATTTATCCATTCGTTATATTTTTTAAATTGATTATTTATCTGAAATCAGCTAAAAGTACAGGGTCCTAGAACAAAAACTAAAGTTTCACATCATGGTGATGACACCTGATTTCTGAACTTATATTCTCCTATTTAGCAGTGAAATTACGATCTATGGGATTCATGCATCATTCATTCCCCATGCAAATCTTTCGTGCTTATGACATTCGCGGTAAGGTCAGTTTACTCAATGTCAGCATGGTAAATGCCATTGCACATGGCCTGGCCCAGCAATATCAGTCTGCGGGACAGACACGTGTCGCGATTGGTTATGATGCAAGGCTATCCAGTCCGACCTATGCCCATATTATCCAGCGCACCTTAAGCCTGTATGCGATTGAAGCGCACATTATTGGCTGCTGTTCTAGTCCGATGCTGTATTATACGTCACGTGAATTTGATGGCAACGGTATCATGATTACTGCAAGCCATAATCCACGAGAAGATAATGGCATCAAGTGGTTGATTGACAATCAGCCCCCATGTCCTGAAATGATTCAGGCGGTAGGGCAGGAAGCTCAAAAATATTATTCAGATGAGCTGCAACAGATAGACTGGATTGAGCATGAGATTATTCCAGAATATTGCCTCAAATATCAGCAGTCTATTTTCAATGATATTCAACTGAAACGCCGTTATCGGGTCGTACTGGATGGGTTGAATGGTTCAGCGGGGCGTTGTGCGGCTCTGGTATTGAACAAGCTTGGTTGTGATCTGACGACAATAAGAACTGAAGCGAACGGTCATTTTCCCGATCATGCGCCGGATCCCTCACAGGAAGCTCATTTACAGCTGTTAAAAGCAAAAGTTTTAGAGACGAGAGCCGACCTCGGAATTGCCCTGGATGGTGATGGTGATCGACTGGTACTCATCGATGCAGATGGGCAGGTTATTACGGCTGATCAGCTGTTATGCCTATGTGCGGAAATTTGTCTGAAAGATACGGTTGATAAAGAATTTGTCTTTGATGTGAAATGTTCTACCCTGGTTCGTAATACGGTACAAGCGCTGGGTGCTACGCCGGTCATGATCCGCACAGGAAGTTCTTTCCTGCGGAAGTATCTGGCGAATTCTCAAGGACAGGCGATTTTTGGTGGTGAATATGCCGGACACTATGTCTTCAATGATGGCCGTGGCGGCGGTTATGATGATGGTGTTTATGCGGCACTCAGAGTCATGGAATACCTGGATCAAACTGGGCAGACACTGGCAGAAACACTGGCACGTTATCCAAAACGTACGGGCACTGAAGACCTGTATATTTCGACGCATCAGATTAAGCCACTAGAATTGCTTAACTTTGTTGAAGCACAATCACGTAAATTAAACGCGCGAATTAGTAAAATTGACGGTATACGTCTTGATTTTGATGATGGTTTTGGCATCATTCGAGCATCCAATACAGGTGAATACTTCACAGTGCGTTTTGATGCGGAAAATCAGAGCCGTCTGAATGAAATTCGTCACCTGTTCGTTTCGATGTTACGTGACCGCTATCCTGCGATCGCCCAAGACATTTTAGATGCTCAATAAGGAGAGGCGAATGCCAAATCAACAGACAGGCATCGACAAAGCACAAATTCTGACTGAAGCTTTGCCGTATATTCAACGCTTTGCGGGTAAAACCCTTGTGGTGAAATATGGCGGTAACGCAATGACCGATCCTGAGCTGGAAAGTTCATTTGCTCGTGACATCGTGTTGCTGAAAACTGTAGGTCTGAATCCGATCGTAGTACATGGTGGCGGTCCTCAAGTCGATTCTATGCTGAAACAGCTGGGCCGTGAATCTGAACGTATTGATGGCATGCGTGTTACTGATCCTGCAACCATGGAAATCGTTGAAATGGTGCTTGGCGGAAGCGTAAACAAATCGATCGTTAATCTGATCAACAAACATGGTGGACGTGCCATTGGTTTGACCGGTAAAGACGGTAACCTGATTCGTGCACAAAAACTGCTGATGGAAAAAACTGCTGAAGATGGTTCAGTGCAAAAAATTGATTTAGGACTGGTAGGCGAAGTAGTTGGTGTCAAAACTGATGTACTGGAAATGTTTACCAATAGCGATTTTATTCCAGTCATTGCACCGCTGGGTGTGGATGAGGAAGGTAATACTTACAATATCAATGCCGATCTGGTTGCAGGTAAAGTGGCTGAAGCCTTAGGTGCAGAAAAACTAATTCTGCTGACCAATATTAGCGGTGTGCTAGACGAAAATAAAAATCTGCTGACTGGCCTGACCACTCAGGAAGTTGATCGCCTGATTGAAACAGGTGTGATCTATGGCGGAATGATTCCGAAAGTGGGTTGTGCACTCGATGCCGTGAAAGGTGGTGTCATCAGTGCACATATTGTGGATGGTCGTGTACCGCATGCCAGCCTGCTAGAAATTTTTACTGATCATGGTGTTGGTACATTGATTACCAACCGTGTAAAGTCAGGCCATCATTAATTTAAATGATTTAATGATTAAAAAGAGTCTCAATCGGGACTCTTTTTTATGCCTTTTATTTTTAGCTCTTGTCTTCTGAAATCATCATAATTTTTTTTTAGCAGAACCCTGTTGTCTTGAAAAAACAGCTTGAACCAGATTTATCTTTTCTTAAAATAAAGCATAAAAAATCATTCTTTAGCATTTTTAGCGCAAAAGATTGCATGGATCAAGATTTGAAAAGCCCCAAGGACTCATGCACAATAACTGCATAAACACCCCGATACCTGAATGAAGATTATGTGCCAGCTGCTTGGAATGAATTGTGCGACACCGACAGATATTACCTTTTCATTTCGAGGCTTTTCACAGCGCGCAGGGATTACTTCAGATCATGCCGATGGTTTTGGGATTGCTTTCTTTGAAGATAAAGCTTGTCGCCTGTTTGTCGACAACCAGTCTGCGGTTGAATCACCGATTGCCGAGCTGATCCGCAATTACCCAATCAAATCACGTAATGTGATCGCACATATCCGTAAGGCGACTCAGGGTAAAATCAATCTGGAAAATTCGCATCCTTTTAGTCGCGAGTTGTGGGGACGTCAGTGGATCTTTGCGCATAATGGTGACCTGCATAATTTTTTTCCAGAGCTCTCAGGCCGTTTTACGCCAGTCGGTAATACCGACAGTGAACGTGCTTTCTGTTATCTGCTTGATCAGTTGGTAAAGCGCTTTGGTTATCATGAGCCAAAACAGGATCAGATCTTTGATCTGCTGACCGAGATTTCGCCATCCATTGCCGAGCATGGTACTTTTAATTTTTGTTTGTCCAACGGTCAGGCGCTGTTTACCTATGCCATTACCAAGCTACATTGGCTGGTGCGTGAATATCCATTTAAGCCTGCACAACTCATTGATATTGAGGTAGAAGTCGATTTTAGCCAAGTGACCACTCCCGAGGACCGTGTCGCTGTGATTACCACGGAACCATTGACACAGAATGAGGAATGGACGGCTTTCCAACCCGGCGAAATGATTCTGTTCCAGCATGGAGCAAAAGTACGTTCTCAACTGACCCACGTAGAACGTCTGGAACGTGAGCAACTGGACCCTTCGCTCAAACGGGTGACACGTGCAGATCAGTACTGATCTCGAAGCTAATAAAGACAGTGAAAAATACTATCTTTTTTGTTTAATATTCATGTAAAAATCAAAGATTAATAAGAGCTTATAGCTCTTATTGGTTAATTAATATCTGATCTTTTTGCTCAGAATAAATTAATTTTAATTATATATAACAAATACTTAAATATAAAAATACAATTTCACCACTAAAGCCGACTAATTCACTTCATTTTTATTTAAATCAATACCCTATATGCTTCAAGTTATGTGATAAATCCTCAATATTTATAGGTGGTCGTAATGAAAATGAAATGGGTTCCAGAATACAATACTGGTATCGATGTGATTGACGATCAGCATAAACGAATTCTCGATTACATTAATGAAATCGACGAAATTGATGTCAATACCAATCGTGCGCGTGTTAAGCAAATTCTAGAAAATATTATCGATTACACACAATCGCATTTCACTTTTGAAGAATCACTTCAAGAAGAGGCGGGTTATAAATATCGTGTACCGCATAAACGCGTGCATGATCTGTTCATTAAAAAAATTGAGTCGTATCGTGACCGTTTTGAAATGGGACATTCGATTGAAGCTGAATTGCATGAAGTATTATCTAAATGGCTGATCAACCATATTCAGCATGATGACGCGGATTATGTGGGTGCGGTGAAGGAAAACATGATCGGCCTGATCAAAGAAAAAGAAAAGAAAAAGGGCAAAAACTGGTTCACTCGTTTCTTCTCATAAAGCAATTTTTCCCTATAACAAAAATTAAAGTCTAATGATCATTTTGCGCAGCAAATCATCTTCGGGTGGTTTGCTTTTTGTTTTTGATTTTCACCGCTATGCAAGGCAAAATAGCGCTAGATTTTTATAGGAATGCATCATGCAGGACAATGCTATGTCAAAATGGTTATCGCCTCTGATGGCTTTTTGTTTATCTTTTCTTATTATTGCGACCCTCGCACCAATAACAGGTATTCAGATTGATCGTCAGCTTGATTTCTGGATGTTGTGGTTAGCGACAATGCTGATCCTGGCGCTTCCAGTCTGTTATCTGGAAATTGCTTTAGCGAAACGTTCCAAGACCACCGCATTACAGGCATTGTCGAGCCTGACCCGTGAGGCAGACAGTTCACAGCGCTGGCGTGTTGTCGGTTGGCTGGCTGTGGTGTTTATTCCATTTCTTGCGGGTGCAATGCTGAATCATGCCTCTAATGTGGTATCGATTGCCAATTTTGAAGTGCAGCAACCAGTCATTCTGGCTGGATTGGCGATTGCGGCTTTGCTATTGTCTTTAATTCCACGTCTAATTCTGATGGGAATTACCACTGTAGGCGTGATTGCATCCTTGGTCCTTGCCAATGTCATGGGTACAGCACTGCCTGAATGGCAACTAACTCCGGTACAATTCTCTGAATGGGGTAACGCAACGGTACTGGCACTGGTGGCCAGCGGTTTAGGCATGGGGTTGTACTGGCAGTCTAGTTTGGCTGCTGTCAAACAGCAGGATGTAGCGACCAAAACTGTATTACCGATTTGGATTGCACAACTGGTTGCGGTAATTGCTTTTGGTTTCTTCGCGGTAAAAGCTGAAGTACCTGCATTTGCCTTGATCGCTGCAATTGTAGCTGCTGCCGCACTGATGTTACAGATGGCGCGTGAACAGCTGCAACAGCGTCAGATAAATGTCATCATTCAATGGGTAATTGTGGCGGTGGCAACACTGGTCTGGTTGATTCCAAATATCACACCAGTATTTAATAACCTGCTGATCCTTTGGGGGCTGGTGATCAGCCTGATCTATGCCTTGTTTGCTGGTTGGATCATGAAGATCAGTCATCTTCGTAAATCAATGAATTTCAGTTCAGAGGCGTTCTATAACATCTGGCGTATTGCGGTTCGGGTGGTATTACCAGTGTCGATTGTTGTGGCCATTATTGCAGTGTTAGGGCAGTGGTTCTGATGAATCAGTCAGCGTTGATTTGGGTGGCGTATGCTGCCCCTGAGCAACAGTTTCATATTGCAGTACCGTTTCAGCAGGGCATGACTGCACTGGATGCAATTGCTACAAGCGGCATCCGCGATCAGGTGGAATTGCCTGAACCTTTGAATCTGGGAATATTTGGCATACGCTTGCAGGATCATGCACAGCTTTTGAATGCTGGGGACCGTATAGAAATTTACCGTGCGTTGATCATTAATCCTAAAGATATCCGCCGTAAACGTGCAGCGCAAAATCCTGTAGGACGTTATAATAAAGGTAATCGATCCAAGCTGTGGCAATCTTAAGATTGATCAAATGCGTCATAAAATCGGCAAAATGCCAGTAATTTGATAAACCTATGCAGTTAATTAGAAAAACCCCTAGAAATACAGGGGTTTTTTTATGAAAAAGCGATTATAGTGGTGGCGCTGTCAGAATCGCTTCTTTTGAACCAGGTAAACCGGGTTGTGACGCTGGAATTGTTTCTAGACCTTCAATGCGTTCCACAATACCGTTTGGATTGAAGTAGATTTTTAAGTGCTGACCACGTGCAGCAGGAATGTTGGCTTTTTTAGCATAGGTTCCTGGGGTATAATTGTAGATGTAGTCCCAGCGTAATGGATTTAAAGGATCTGTCACTGTTGGGCTGCCAAGTAGGAAGCGGACTTGTTGGTGGCTCATTCCCACCTGGATTTTAGAGGCTTGTGCTTGAGTTAAAGGTGTTCCTTGAGGAATATCAACTTTGTACACACCTAAGGTCGAACAGCCGACGAGCAATGAAGTGACGAATAACGTCAACATGATTTTTTGCATTTTGCTACACTATCCCAAATTAATTATGATGCATTTGATCCAAGGATAGATCATACTGCATCTAAACTTTGTTGCATATTCCAACTTTAATTTTGTTGAGAGACCTTTTTACATGCCTATTTCAAATCAAGATTTACGCAAAGCTGGACTGAAAGTTACCCTGCCTAGAATTAAAATATTAGAACTATTAGAAAACTCACGTCAGCACCATTTAAGCGCGGAAGATATCTACAAGACTTTACTCGATCAAGGGGAAGATGTGGGTCTTGCAACTGTATATCGTGTGTTAACACAGTTTGAAGCAGCGGGCATTATTCAGCGTCATCACTTTGAAAATAATCATTCTGTATTTGAAATTATGCAGGATGATCACCATGATCACCTGGTATGTCAAAACTGCAATAAAGTTGTTGAATTCACCAATGACGTAATTGAACATGAACAGCACGAAGTTGCGAAAAAATTCGGCTTTGAATTAACAGGCCACTCACTGAATCTGTATGGTTACTGTGATGAACCTGAATGTCAGGACGCTTATCGTAAAAAATAATGCCAGGATGTTCCTAGGTATAAAAAACAGGCTTCAAAGGAAGCCTGTTTTTTTATGAGGATATTAATTAATCTTAAGATTGTCCATCAAAGGTAATATTGCTGCCGGCATTCATTAGATGTGCACCACCTTCTTCGGATAACTTGATTTGCAGACGCAGATCGTTTGGAGAGTCGGCATGTTTCAACGCATCCTTATAGCTGATCTGTTTGGCCTTGTACAGGTCATACAGTGCTTGGTCAAAGGTCTGCATTCCAAGTTCACGTGAACGCTTCATCAAGTCTTTAATTTCATGCACATCACCTTTACGGATCAGATCTGAAACTAAAGGTGAGTTGATCAGGATCTCAATTGCGGCACGACGGCCTGTACCATCAATGGTTGGGATTAGTTGCTGTGCCACCATCGCTTTGAGGTTTAAAGACAAGTCCATAAACAGCTGGTTATGACGGTCTGCCTCAAAGAAGTGAATAATCCGGTCAATGGCCTGGTTGGCGTTATTGGCGTGCAGGGTGGCAAATACCAGGTGACCGGTTTCCGCAAAGGCAATAGCATAGTCCATGGTTTCACGGGAACGGATCTCACCGATCAGAATCACGTCTGGTGCCTGACGCAGGGTATTTTTCAGGGCGATTTCAAATGAATCTGTGTCGATCCCGACTTCACGCTGGGTGATGATACAACCCTTATGCTGGTGCACAAATTCGATCGGGTCTTCGATGGTGATGATATGACCTTTGGAATTTTCATTACGATAACCAATCAAAGAGGCAAGGGAAGTCGATTTACCGGTACCTGTTGCGCCCACGAAGATGATAATCCCGCGCTTGGTCATCGCCAGTTCTTTCAGAATTGGCGGTAACTTTAAATCATCCATAGTAGGAATGACGGTTTCAATACGACGCAGAACCATACCCGGCTGATCACGCTGCTGAAATGCACTGACACGGAAACGTGCTGATTTGCTGGGATTGGTAATCGCAAAGTTACACTCACGTGTATCGGCAAATTCTTTGCGCTGTTTTTCCGTCATAATTGAATGCAGAATCTGGCCTACTGCTGGTCCAGGTAATTTGACTGATCCAATCGGCACAATTGAGCCATTCACTTTAATTGAAGGTTCTACATCTGCAGTAATGAACAGATCCGATGCCTTTTGTGCCACCATATAGTCGAGTAAGCCGTTAAAATCCATACTTCGTCCCCGAGAAAATCAAAACATTTTTTATAGGAAAGATTCAGGCTGTTTAGCAGCAGTACGCGCAACTTGTGGGCTGATCACGCCTTTAGATACCAGTGTTTTCAGGCTCTGATCCAGCGTAGTCATACCATAGTTGGCACCGGTCTGAATGGCAGAGTACATTTGAGCAACTTTGTTTTCACGGATCAGGTTACGGATGGCCGGAATACCGATCATGATTTCATGTGCAGCGACACGACCACCACCATTTTTCTTGAGCAGGGTTTGTGAAACGACTGCTTGTAATGATTCAGACAGCATGGCACGAACCATGTCTTTTTCTTCGGCCGGGAATACGTCGATTACACGGTCAATAGTTTTAGCAGCGGAAGTTGTATGCAGGGTGCCAAACACCAGGTGACCGGTTTCAGCAGCAGTGAGTGCCAGACGGATGGTTTCAAGGTCACGCATCTCACCCACCAGGATAATATCCGGGTCTTCACGTAATGCAGAACGTAATGCTTCATTGAAACCATGCGTGTCACGATGCACTTCACGCTGGTTGATCAGACATTTTTTGGATTGGTGTACAAATTCAATTGGATCTTCGACGGTCAGAATATGGTCATAACGGTTATCATTGATATAGTCCAGCATCGCTGCCAGCGTCGTTGATTTACCTGAACCGGTTGGGCCTGTGACCAGTACCAGACCACGCGGATAGTCACAAATATCTTTAAAAATCTGCCCCATGCCCAGATCTTCAATCGTTAAAACTTTAGAGGGAATGGTACGGAATACGGCACCGGCACCGCGGTTCTGGTTAAATGCGTTCACACGGAAACGGGCGACGCCAGGAACTTCAAAGGAAAAGTCAGTTTCTAGATTTTCTTCATAGTCACGGCGCTGTTTATCGTTCATGATATCGTAAACCAGCTTGTGAACTTCTTTATGTTCCAGGGCAGGCAGGTTAATACGACGAACTTCACCATCAACACGAATCAGTGGTGGCATCCCCGCAGACAAGTGTAAATCTGACGCGCCATTTTTAGCAGAAAATGCTAATAATTCTGTAATGTCCATAAAGTCCCCAAAGGCATTTAAATGTTATTTATTTTGATAGAATAATAAGGCTTTCCCACAGCTTAACCAACACTTAGTTGGGGGGCAAGGGAAAAAAATATGAACGAAATGAGAACTCCGTCAATGAAAATGTTGCAACTCGCACGAGATCAGGTATTGGCCCAAATTCACACTGCATGTCAGCAGGCTGGTCGTTATGAACAGACCGTGCAGCTGCTGGCTGTTTCAAAGACACATCCAGCGGAAATGTTGGCGGAAATGTATGCAGCCGGACAGCGCAGTTTTGGTGAAAACTATTTGCAGGAAGCGCTGGATAAGATTGAAAAGTTGCAGAATCTGGAAATTGAATGGCATTTTATTGGGCATGTTCAGCGGAACAAGACCAAGCATCTGGCAGAAAAGTTTGACTGGGTACATGGGGTAGATCGTCTGATCATTGCCGAACGTCTGTCTAATCAGCGCGAAGATAATCAAGCGCCTCTAAATATTTGTCTTCAGGTGAATATCGACGGGCAGGATACCAAAGACGGCTGTCAGCCAGAAGAAGTAGCGGATCTCGTAGCGCAAATTAGCCAGTTACCGAAACTGCGTCTGCGTGGTTTGATGGTGATTCCGGCGCCAAACAATACAGCGGCTTTTGCCGATGCCAAGGCTTTATTCGAAGCGGTTAAAATGCAACATACCAAAGCTGAGGATTGGGATACTTTAAGCATGGGGATGTCAGGGGATATGACCGAAGCGATTGCGGCAGGTTCAACCATGGTGCGAGTCGGCACCGCCTTGTTTGGTACACGTCCTAAAAAGGATTAACGGATCCATATTTTTAGACAGGTTTTCGATTTGTTAAGAAAAGTGTTATTGCATTGAGCGGGATAACGCTTTTCTTTGTTGTGGTTCGAGTAATTTTGCCATTAAGCTAGCCAGTAGAACTAAAACCAGCATAGTAGAAATCAGGGCCAGAACAGCACCCCCTAGACCATAAGCACGGCTTTGTGGAAAGCAACCCAAAATAAACAGCAGTAATGGAAAATGAGTCACATAGAGAGTATAAGAAAAACTCGCGGACTTTACCCAGACCGGTTGATAATGACTGAGTTTTTGTTGCAGTTGAATCAGCCAGCAGACAAAAGCCAGTCCTATCAACGTGTTAAATGGTACAAAATAGTTACCACGATAAATTTTAGCCTGATCGATCATATGAAAGTGATAGGCGTCTCTACAGGCAATGAAAAAAGCCAGGCTTAGGCATCCCAGTTTGAGTGATTTCAAATGATTTAAGACAGACTGTTGAATATGACCAAATGAACTGGCAAAGGCTGTCAGCCATACAAGCAAATAAATCAGAAATTGGGGATTAAGTGCGGTAAGTGTAATTAACACTAAAGCAAAACTGAGTTTGGCAATAACAGAATGTTTTAAAAAAGGCAAAAAGCCCGCCAGCACATAAAACCAGACCTCAAAACTTAAACTCCATAGTGGCGCATTGGCAGATAACGTGGGCGTCACAAAGCCATTTAAAAAGAACAGTGAACCCAGAAAATTGTCCCACTCCAGACTATAGGTGGTACGAATCATCATGCCAAAACTGTTCTGAAACTGATGTGTATGAGAGCTAAAGAAGTAAGGCGCCAGAATATATAAAGTTAAGGTCAGGGCAAGGGCAAACAGGAAGGGCGGTAAAATTCTACGGCAGCGCTGCCGGATATAGTGAGACAGATTAAAGTGGCTATTTTGCTGGATATTATTCTGTATAGAGGTTCCGATCAGATAGCCACTTAAAGCAAAGAACATCATCACCGCGGCCTGACCAAGCAGCCGAACCCAGGAATACAGCGTTAAATCAAAAGGGGCGATAAAAGCCTGAAAGCAGTGACTAAATAGCACCACAATTGCACTCACTCCACGCAAGCTTTCCAGTTGTAAACTGAATTCAGCTGAAAATCTGCGTGAAGTCATATTCATGAGCGCTAGCCTATAATCTGAATGGTACTGGCACCAGAGCCAACGGGTTTAACCTGAATCTGGACTGGAATCCGTTCATGCATTTCCTGGATATGCGAGATCAGCACCACTTTACGACCCTGGCTTTGCAGATGATCGAGAGCATTCATCACCATATGTAAGGACGCTGGATCGAGTGTCCCAAAACCTTCATCAATGAACAGCGATTCCAGCTTCATCGAGCCAGACGCCATATTGGCAATGGCCAAGGCTAAGGCGAGTGATACCAGGAAAGTTTCCCCACCGGACAGCGAAAGTACAGGGCGGACCTCACTGTTCATATCCAAGTCAATAATCGCCAGACTCAGACTGTTCGGAATACGGTGCAGCTGATAGCGTGGAGCCAAAGGCTGGAGCTGCTGATTGGCATATTCAACCAGAATATCCAGATGATGTTCCTGGGCAATTTTCTGGAATTTGGTACCTTCTTTATGTCCAATCAGGTCATAAATCCGACCCCAACGATATTCCTCAGCCTTAATCTGTTCAATCTGATGCTGGTATCTGGCATACATACTCTGGTTGTTGGCATTCATACGCAGTTTGGCATCGGTTTCATTCAGTATTTCTTGTTGTGCTGTCTTTTCCTGTATCAGTACAGCCAGTTTTTGTTCAATCTCTTCAAATTCATGTTCAGGCTGCAGTTTTAAATGTGCCTGATATTGTTCTTCGAGTAACTGCCATGCGGTTTTGGCATTTTCCAGTGCCTGTTTTTGATTGGATAAATCCTGGCGGATACGTTGATGGCTGGTGAGATCAATACCCAGCCATTGTTCAATTTGCGTCGTAGTCACCTGTGGACGGTTCTGCTGCCAAGCCTGAATATTCTGCTGATATTGCTCAAGTTGCTGATCAATCTGCTTTTGTTGGGTTATAAAATCCTGCAACTTAAGATTGGCCTGATGCAGCTGTTTTTCTGCCTGACTGGTTTGTTGTCGCTGGATGTCTAGTTGCTGTTGCAAAGCTTTGGTTTGCTGATCCAAAGTCGTCTGCCACTCTGCAGCTACCCGATATACTTGTCCTGCGTGTTGCCCGGTCAATTCAGCTAGTTGCTGGCGTAAGTCCTTACCTTGCTGGATAAGCTGCTCTAAAGACTGGTGGCGTTGCGCAAAATTCTGCTGTTCAACTTGCAGCTGATATTGGGTTTTATCAACTGCTTGTTGCTGTGCTTGCAGCTCAGATTCCAGTTGCTTTTGCACACTTAAATGCTGCATGCGTTGTTGTAACTGTTGTTGTAGAGTGGATAACCATTTTATCGGATCCTGAGATGCATAGTTCTCAGGCAATACATTGATTAGGGGTTGAATAAGCTGGGTCAATTGAGTCCGCTGTTGCAGAACCAATTGCAGTTGATGTAAGTGCTGCTGCTGCTGACGCCATTGCTGTAATAGCTGCTGTAACTGCTGTTCTTGTCGTTGCAGCTGTTCAGTCTGCTTTACGACACTATTGCTATGGTCTTTCAAAAGGTGGGCTAAACGATTTAAGTCATTTTCACTCTCAGTAATAACCCCTAAATTCGCCAGCTGAGTTGTATATTCAATCTGTTGCTGCTGAATTTGCTGCTGGAATGCTTGCAAACGCTGCTGTTGCTGTTCAATCACAGTTTGCAGCTTTGAGATTTCAATCTGTTTCTGTTGCTGGGTCTGACTTAGCTGATCAAGCTGTTGTCTGGCTTGCTGTAATTGCTGTTCCTGTAGCTGACATAAGCTTTTGTCCAGTAGCTCATGTTGTCCTTGAGCAAAAGGATGTTCATGACCGCCGCATACCATACAGGGTTCATCAGGTTTTAATTGGGCACGCAGTTCCTGCACGCTTTGTGTATGCAATAAACGCTGCTGAGCTAAAATCCGCTCTAGCTGTTCATAAGCCTGTTGTTCAGATTGAATCTGTTGCTGCAAAGTCTGTTCAGCATTTTGCAGTAATTTCAGCTGCTGTTGCTGGGTATGTATAGAGGTTTGTAGCTGCTCTGACTCTTGAGATTGTTGCAGAGTCTGTCGTAAGCGTTGCTTTAGCCCATCAAGCTGAAGCTGTTCGGTATAATGCTGTTGGAGGGTCTGCTGAACAGATTTAAGTTGCTGGTCTAACTGTTCAATACTTTGATGTTGCTGGATCCAGTGGTTGAGCTTGGCAGATAATTCGGTAACGGTTTTTTCCAGTGCAGACAAAGGCTGATTTAGGCTTTCAGGATTTTTTTGCAATAGTTGCTGATACTGCTGTAAATAGTCCTGCATACGTTGCAGGGTACTTTGCGGCTCCTGATCAAAAACACTTAAAAATTCTGATTGGGTTAACTGCTGACTAATCTGCTGCTGTTTAGCCTGAGCATGACTTAAGGCCAATTGCTGCTGTGCTAACTGCTGTTCTAGGGGATGCAGGTGAGTAGTTTGAAACTGATTTTGCTCCGTATTCAGTTTTTTATACTGTTCAGATACCGTATGGATAGCATGATCCAGCTTTAAACCTGCTTCCAGATGTGGCTTGATCTGGTCTAAATGCTGCTGAAATTTCTGCTGCTGTTGCTCCAAGGCTACTAGTTTGGTTTCTTCTTCAATAAAGCGTTTTTTTAGCGTTTCAAACTCAAGGGTGAATTGTGCCTGTTGTTGCTGAATCTGAATTTTTTTCGGTTCTAAATGGGAACGCTGAATAAACTGATCACGGATAGACTGGAATTCATCCAGCTGTTCCAGTAATTGTTGCTGTCCTGCAGATTTATTTATGGCATCCAACTGGACATCATACACTTCTTTTTTTGCATGGACTTCAGCATACAGCTTATGTCGGTCCAGATGCCATTTTTTCTCATTTTCTAGCAGTTTTTCAGATTGCTGAAGATTCTGTAATTGTAAAGACAGCGCCGTCTGTTGCTGTTTTAAGGCGTTAATATCTTCTTCGGACAGGGTTTCAATATGTCCAATCAGCTTTTCCAGATCACTGCGCTTATTTTTTACTTCACTGAATTTTTGTGCTGCTTTTTGACTGACCACACTGAAAATTTGTGAATTGGTCAAATATTCCAGCAGGTCTGCACGTTCATGATCTTTGGCTTTTAAGAAGGCTCCCACTTCAGACTGGGCAAGCAGGACAGCACGGGTAAACTGCTCAAAGCTGAGTCCAATCAGTTTTTCAATAAGTGGCGTGACTTCGGATATTTTTTGGGTAAGCGTAGTGTCATCATCAAGGCATTTGATATAACGGTCGACTTTTAAATTGCCATCAATTTTATTGCGGGCACGGCGGATTTCCCAACGGGCAAGATAGCGCTTGCTATCCAGCGCAATAAATTCCAGTTCACTAAAGCCGGTGGTTGTGCCACGACGCAGAATATTTTTAGAATCTTTGATGGAAACATCCTGTCCACCCGTATCTTTCAGGCTGCCGGTTGCACCTTTTAAACGTGGAATTTCGTTATACAGTGCCAGACACATGGCATCCAGCAGGGTAGATTTACCTGCACCAGTTTTACCGGTAATGGCAATCAGGCCGGCATGTGCTAATGGGCTATCATCAAAGCGAATATCATGAGTGCCTGCCAGAGAAGCCAGATTGTTTAAACTCAAACGTAAAATTTTCATGGCATTTCCTTATGGCTGCTGCACATCAATATCTTGCTGAGCTTCATGTAGCAGCTGCAGGAAATCACGCTTTACCGAATCATCCGGATCATAACCCATCTTTTCCCAGAGGTTGCCGAACAGGGATTCCGGGGTCGGAGGCGCCAGATCAATTTTAGAAATGTGCGTGCTTGAGTCCGCTACTTGCTGATAAATCCGGGAAATACGTAGCAGTCGGTAACGGTTTGGCGGCAAAGCCTGTTCAATCTGCTGTCTGAGATCTACTGGGGGAGGCGCAGTGGTAGTGTATTCAATTTCCAGGAAATGGCGTGCAAACAGCTGTTCAATTTCACCATTCGGCAAGGCCTTGACTTGGTCAATCAGATCATTGAGGTCGGCACGAATCCGGAGCAGATCTACAGTACGTGGAATGATCAGAGGCTCATATTGAAAGCGTTGTTCATCTGACTGCATCGGGTCAATTCGTACCTCTACAACCTGATGTTTATAATTCAATTCACTAAAAGACAAAGGAATAGGCGAGCCACTATAGCGGATATGTTCCTGACCGACTTTCTGCGGCTTATGCAAATGCCCCAACGCGACATAATCAATACCATCTTCAAAAAGCGCCGTCGATAAGGCTTCTTCATGTCCCACTACAATCGGACGTTCAGAATCCGAAGTTTCTCCGCCTTGCATATGCGCATGTGACATCAGAATCAGCGCCTGATCCGGCTGTTTTCGTACTTTTGCTTCAGCAATGAGTTGCCGATGCAGATAGGCAATTGCACTCTGATTGCTGCTGGTATGTTCATTCAGTCCGGTAATTTCGGCACTACGTAGATAAGGCAAGGCCAGGCACCAGGCTACAATTTTCTGTTCAGGACTATAAATCGGCACCATCAGACGATCCAGATCCAGCTGGTTATTTTCCTTGCGGCTGATGACACCGACTGCACGTGCATTGAATTTGGCAAGAAAAGGCTCAACCTGCTCGATGCGATAACCCGAATCATGGTTGCCGGCAATCATCAGGGTTTGCATGTGCGGTGCCAGTGTATGGGCACTGGTTAAAAATTGATAAAGCTGTTTCTGAGCGCTGGAGGACGGATTGATGACATCAAAGATATCGCCTGCAATTAGCAGGGCATTTGGCTGTTTTTGTTTAATTTGTTCCAGCAACCAGCTCAAAAAATGGCGATGTTCAAATTCACGATCATGATTATGGAAAAATTGTCCTAAATGCCAATCTGATGTGTGTAAAAAATGAACTGCCATGTCCCCTGAGCCTATAAAAGTTTAAACACCCGAAGTGGGTAAAAGCATGGATGAAACCAGCAAAAATCTTACTTCCGAAGCAGGAATGATCGTTTTGGTCTGGATGAAAAATATCAGTATAGTGAGCTCGATCTGAGAAAACCAGTATCGGGTTGGGCAACTACTTTTTATCTGACCCTAATAAGGCAATTTAATTTCTTGTTTTTTATCTATGTTTAAACTGGAGCAATAAGGAATAAAAATTTAGAAGCCCAAAAAATAAAGACCGACGATTCGAGTGATGGTGAAATCGTCGGTCAAAGTATGCTGTTTAAGAAAATTTTGGCTGCTATTCAAAACTTTCTGCTGCACACGAGTCTTATTGCTTTAGCAAAGATCAAACAGATTTGTGGATGCCGGTACAAATTTGGTGACCTTGTACCCTATATAACGTCAGCTTTACAGGATCGGTTGACAATACAATGAAAAAAAATTCATTTTTTTTTATACTGACTACATCCTTTTGTGTGAGCTATGGCTATGGCGCCGCTAAAACGCTATTTTCTCTGGTTTTTTTTAATCTGTTTTGTGATGACCTGTATTTGCGGAGTGATTGCAGCCCTAATGCCGATGGGAATGGGGGCTGTACTGACCATGGTGCCATATCTGGTGGCCATGATCTGGGTATTATTTAAATTTCTTCGTCAGAACCGTCGGGCACCGACACAAGCCGAACGTAAAAAAATCACTTTAGGATTCAGTCTGATTTTCTGGGGGTATAACCTGGCATTTTTACTGTTGGGAATTCTGGTCGCAACCCGGTCCAATCCGAATGCCTGGCAGGATTTCATACTGTATCTTCAACAACCGCAGTTTATGAGTGTCGTGGTGATCATGTTCCTGTTGATTGCGATTCCATTGTATCTGCTGACTTACTGGTTCTATGGAAATCAGGCTCAGCGCATGGTCAACAAAATGTTTGGTAGCTCTCAGTAAATTATTTGCACATAAGTGACTAGAACTTTAGTCTAAAAAAAAAGCCTGAAACCCCTTAATATTCAGGCTTGATATCTTTTGCTGTAAGTCATTACGATGAATGGTATTTTTTGATAACTGCAAAGATTGGCCAGTTCAGTACAATGTTTGGGACCTAAGAAAAACAGCGACTGAATAACAATGCATAAGCCTGTCGTACTCATTACCGGAGCTAGTGGTTTTATTGGCCAATATGCGGTCAAACACTTTCTTGGACTAGATTGTCATGTCATTGGCCTGACGCGTGAACACCATCGCCTGGAAATGCATCCAGATTTTCACTGGATCAATGATTTTGATGAACTGCGTACTCGTCAGATTGATTATGTCATTAATCTGGCGGGTGAAAATATCGGTGCAGAGCGCTGGACTGCCGAGCGTAAAAATATTCTCTTACAGAGCCGATTAGACACGACCCGTCAACTTTATGAATTTTTAAAAAAGAATCAGATTTTCCCGAAATGTATTTTGTCTACATCTGCCGTGGGTTATTACGGTATTGATCCTCAAGAACAATGGCAACAGGTGTATACGGAAGAAGCTGCGCCCCAACAGATTTTCATGTCTCAGCTTTGTGCGCAGTGGGAGCAGCTGGCCTTATCCTATACTGATCAGAATACCAAGATTATGCGTTTTGGTGTGGTGCTGGGTAGAAGAGGTGGCATCTTGCCACAAATGCTGATGCCAATCAAAATGAATCTGGTGGGTCGAATCGGGAGTGGTCGGCAGCCATTCGCCTGGGTGCATATCCAGGATCTGCTTAACGTGATGGATTTTCTGCTGCATGAAAAAAGCAGCGCTCACATCTTTAATGTGGTTGCGCCTGAGAAAACCAGCCAGCTGCGTTTTAGCCAGACAGCAGCAGAGCTACTGAAGCGTAAACCGCTATTCGCTTTGCCTGGAAGTATTATGCAGTGGATGTTGGGTGAGCAGTCACAACTGATTTTAAATGGTCAGTATGTCCAGCCTAAAGCACTGCAAGATGCTGGCTTTGAATTTGAGTTTCCAAGCATCAAGGAAGCACTCACGGATCTAGTGGGCAAGCGCAGTTAAAAGCTGTAACTGATCCGGTGCATAGGCTTGTGAATCCACTAAAGTCGACTGTCCGAACATCAGCTGTCTGAGCAATATGGCAGAAGCAGGCGCCATGCATAAGCCATTGCGGAAATGGCCGAAATTGGCCCAGCCATTTTTCAAATTTGGCAGTTGACCTATATAAGGAATGCCTTGCGGTGAGCCGGGACGTAAGCCAGCCCATTCCTGGACAATCGGGAATTCTGCCAGTTCTGGAACCATCTCAAAACTGGCATCCAGAATTTTCTGACGAATCTCGACAGCAGGCGTAGTATTAAAACCAACTTCGCGCATGCTGGAACCACAGACAATATGCCCATCCTGACGTGGAATCAGGTACATGACCTGATTCATACACATGGTCGGCAGCCAATGTTCTGGCGTTTTAAACAACACCATCTGCCCCTGGACAGGATGCACTGGGATATCTCTTTTTAGCTGCAGCGACCATTGTGCTGACCATGCGCCGGTGCTGAAGACAAACTGATCTGCTGCAATCCAGTCACCCTGTTCAGTTTGCACCGCATCAATTTGTGCACTACCAATTTTTATTTTCCGAACTGGCGTATGTTCTAGCCAGCTCACGTGGGGATGCTGTTTTAAATAATGAATAATGGATTGGAGTAAGCGAGGGTTACGTACATTGGCGAT
This sequence comes from Acinetobacter sp. 22323, assembly GCF_052044895.1. NCBI lineage: Bacteria > Pseudomonadati > Pseudomonadota > Gammaproteobacteria > Moraxellales > Moraxellaceae > Acinetobacter > Acinetobacter sp. 22323. The sequence continues at coordinate 156,935 of NZ_JBQEOL010000002.1, forward strand.
TTGGGGGAAGTACAAAGCATGTTTAAATTCGGATGAAACCTGCGGATTAATCTGCTCAATCTGTTCCTGCTCGATATAAAGCGCTTGCTGCATCGGCTCATGATGTCGTTCAGCATAGTGATAGCCAATGTCGAAATCTTCTTCATCAAAGATCAGCATGCCGGTTTCATGGATTTCAAAATCAATGCCAGTAACTGGTTTTAATTTGTTATTCCAGTCCTGATATAGCGGTTTGGCATATTTGGCCAAGGCATTGACTGCCTGAGGATAACGCCATGGATACATCGGGGAAAGAATACCGCCACCGGCCCAGGAGGCAGCTTTTCCTGCCTGCTGCTGATCCAGAATCGTTACTGAACAGCCCTGTTCAATCAACTCCAGTGCAGTCATGAGTCCATTAATCCCTGCACCAATGATGGCAATATGCATCAGGTTTTAACCCTTATTTTCGAATCTTGTTTAAACCAAAAACCAAAAAAATGCCTTCCTTGAATCAAGAAAGGCATTCCAGACTATTTCATTTCTTTCAGTTTGATTGCAGCTTCTTCCGCAAAGTAAGTCCAGATGCCATCTGCACCAGCACGGCGGCAGCTCATCAATGATTCCAGAATCACGCTGTCAGATAGCCAGCCATTCTGGATTGCACCCGCCAGCATCGCATATTCACCGCTAACCTGATACACGAAGGTTGGAATGCCAAAAGTATCTTTGACTTCACGTACGATATCCAGATAAGGAAGGCCTGGTTTTACAATAACCATGTCGGCACCTTCCTGAATATCCAAGGCGATTTCATGCAGGGCTTCGGCACGGTTGCCGACATCCATCTGGTAATTATACTTATTGCCGCCTTTCAGGTTGCTTGAAGAACCTACTGCATCACGGAAGGGGCCGTAGAAGCTGGAGGCATATTTGGCAGAGTAGGCCATGATAGACGTATAGATATAACCATTGGCTTCAAAAGCTTCACGAATCGCACCGATACGGCCATCCATCATGTCACTTGGTGCAAAAATATCCGCACCGGCTTCGGCATGGCTTAAGCCCTGTTTAATCAGACATTCAACTGTTTCATCATTTAAGACATAACCAGTTTCATCGATAATGCCATCCTGACCATGCGTGGTATAAGGGTCCAATGCGCCGTCGGTAATCAGTACCATTTCTGGTAATTCTTTTTTCAGCAGACGAACAGTGGTTTGAACCAGACCATCTTCATGCCATGCTGCTTCAGCAGTCAGACTTTTGTCTTCTTGTGGCGTTACCGGGAACAGCGCTAGTTTGCTGACACCTAACTCAAGCAGGCGTTCAGCTTTTTTCACCAGCAGATCTGCCGAAAGACGCTGAATATTTGGCATACTTGGCACGTCTTGAGTCTGGTTTTGACCCGGTAAAACAAATACTGGATAAATGAGATGATCAGCCATGAGGTGCGTTTCACGAACCATTGAGCGCAGGTGTTCATTTTTACGAATACGACGCATGCGAGTTGCAGGAAACGCGGGACGATTGAACGTATAGGTCATAAAAATCTCATTGATCAATATTAAACTATGGGTATTGTAGTGCCTTAATTTGCATTTAGGGCAAATGGATACATTTTTTTATTTAATCAAGGTTATTCGAGCAAACTATGACGGTAGCAGAGAAAAGTTGGACAGGAAATATTGATTTAGGCTCGAATAAGAATGTTCTATTCAACCAGTTGTGTGATGCTTTTAATGCTTCACCATTCTACCAATATTGCGGTATGCAAATGCGCGTTGTGGATGGACAGATTGAAGCATATGTGGAAATGCAGAAGGATCTGATTGGCAATGTGGCATTCCAGATTTTACATGGTGGTGTGGCTGCCACCATTCTGGATAGTATTGGTGGAATTACCGCAATGGGTGAGCTGTACAAAAAAGCCAGCCCTGAAGATATGCAAGAAACCAGCAAAAAAGTTTCACGTCTGGCGACTGTGGATATGCGTGTCGACTATCTGGCACCCGGGCGTGGCAAATACTTTACTGCACGTGCAGAAACCCTGCGTCTGGGGCGTAAGGGATGTACCATGCGCATGACCCTGATTAATGATGAAGCTAAACCGATTGCGACTGCGATCGCCTCTTATGCTTACTAGAAGCTGAGATAATTAAAAAAACCGCTGAATATTCAGCGGTTTTTTATGGCTTATAAATCTGATTTGGCCCGTTTTAAGGCATTTTGCCATATTGCCAAGTGTGCTTCACGTTCATCATTTTGCATTTTCGGTTCAAAGGCCTGATCCAGTTGCCAGGACTGGGCAATCTCATCCAGACTGGAAAAAACTCCGGACTTTAAACCGGCCATCGCTGCTGCCCCCCAAGCGGTGGATTCCAGCATTTTGGGACGTAGCACAGGAACATTCAGCAGATCTGCCTGGAACTGCATCAACATATCATTTGAACTTGCGCCACCATCGACACGGAGTTCTTTTAAAGGATGAGCAATATCAGATTGCATTGCAGTTAGAATATCGGATACTTGGAAGGCTATAGATTCTAAAGCAGCACGTGCAATATGGGACTTATTGGTACCGCGTGACATCCCACAAAGTAAAGCACGTGCTTCACTGTCCCAGTGCGGTGCACCGAGACCAGTAAAGGCAGGTACCAAAACTACGCCGTCTGTATCTGGAACTTTACAGGCCAGTTTTTCTACATCTGAACTTTTTTGAATAATCCCCAGACCATCCCGTAACCATTGCACCACCGCACCCGCCATAAAGATACTGCCTTCCAGTGCGTAGGTCGTGTGACCCTGTGCTTGCCAGGCAAGCGTGGAAAGCAGCTTGTTCTGACTCAGTTGAATATCATGACCAGTATTAAACAGCATAAAACAGCCGGTTCCATAAGTGTTTTTTGCCATACCGGGTTCAAAACAGGATTGGCCAAACAGGGCAGATTGTTGGTCGCCCAAAATACCGGTAATAGGAATGGTAGCACCTAATAAACCAGGTGCCGTATCTGCAATATGGCAATCAGAGCTGATGATTCTTGGCAGGACTGCAGCTGGAATATTAAACAGATCCAGTAGGCCCTCATCCCAACTTTGAGTTTGCAGATTCATGAGCATGGTACGGGAAGCATTACTGGCTTCAATCACATGTTCAGCGCCTTGGGTCAGGTTCCAGATCAGCCAGCTATCGATGGTGCCAAAAGCGACATGTCCCTGTTCTGCCAAGGCACGTAAACCCTCAGTATTTTCTAATAAACAGACCAGCTTTCCCGCACTGAAATAGGGGTCAATGCGTAAACCGGTTGTTTGTTGTACCTGATCCATCAGGCCTTGCTGAATCAGCTGATTACACCACTCTGTCGCGCGGCGGTCCTGCCAGATAATCGCCGGTGCCAGAGGTTTGCCATTGCGACGGTCCCATACCACAGTGGTTTCACGCTGATTGGTGAGTCCAATCGCTTTAATGTCTTTTGCTAGAACTCCCGCAGAAGCGATCGCTTGCTGAACGACACCAATTTGGGTAGTCCAAATTTCTAAGGCATCTTGCTCGACCCAACCCGAACGAGGAGTTTGAATATGTGTTTCTTTTTGAGCTGTCGCTTGAACCTGTCCATGTTCATTAAAAATAATTGCACGACTAGACGTCGTTCCCTGATCAAGGGCCAATAAATAGCTCATAATTTTTTTAAATACTGACTTGAATTTTTAAATATTAGCGCAATTATGTAATCAGGCGTATTCAAAAGTGTATTTGTGTAGAAAATGCATCGTATTTTTTACTAGTTATGCTATGATTGCTCCGTACTTTGGGGGTGTTCTTGGCTTCGACGCTGATGATGAAACTCATAGATGCATGCCGAGAGCGCATTTTCTCTCGTAAATAAAATTTGCATTTTAATAGTCGCAAACGACGAAACTTACGCTCTAGCTGCCTAAGGGCAGCTTGTCCGCATCCCTGAATACTTGTGGTTAGGGGTCCCGACTGAAGCGAACGCACACAAGTCCGTATGAAATCAAGCCTTGGGGTTTCGTACTAAATCTTAAAGGATCGCGATTTGTACCCTGTTCGTCGGGTCACAAAGAGCTAAATCAATAGACGATATCTAAGCATGTAGTATTCTCGAGCGTAATGTTGGCGGACGCGGGTTCAACTCCCGCCACCTCCACCAAAATTCTTTCCGAAGTAGTCCGTCGGAATATAAAAAAGCCTTTAAACTCAATGTTTAAGGGCTTTTTTATTGGCTGTATTGTCCGATACTGTCCTAAGCGATTTGACCCTATTTTTGCTTTGTGTGGGTAAAAATTGGCAAAATTTACCCAGAAATTAACACAACAAATTCTGGTTAAAGATATGTCACTCACAGATGCAGAATGTAGAAAAGCTCAACCGAAAGACAAGCAATATCGTCTATCAGATTCACATGGTTTATCGCTGATTATTACGACTAAAGGTCAGAAGTATTGGAATGTCCGCTATACTGTTCATGGGCAGCGTCAATCTGAGTCACTAGGACCATACCCAGAACTTAGTTTGAAAAAAGCTAGAGAAATGGCTTATGAACTTAAGTATAAACATTCAAAATCAGTACTTCATGAGGACATAAAGCCTTTCTTTAAAGAAGTAGCTGAAGATTGGTTTGAGAATCAGAAAGAAACGTGGTCCCCGAAGCACATTAGCAATGTCAGTGCATCTCTAGATGAATTGTATCTTTCATTAGAAAATAAGCGTATTAATCAGATTCAAGCACCTGAAATTTTACAGATCATAAAAAAGATTGAGGCAAGAGGCTCACTTGAAGTAGCCAAACGTACCTTATCTCGCTGTGGCATGGTCATGAAGTACGCTATTGCACACGGCTATCGCTACGATAATCCTGCAGGTGATTTGGTCTATGCACTAAAAAATAAGCGTGTGAAAAATTTAGCATCATTACCTGCTTCAGATATGCCTGAATTTCTAAGAAAAGTTAGAGCTTATCCAAGTGATGCTCAGACACATCATGCCATCATTTTAATTATGCTGACTGGTGTTCGAGTCAGTGAGTTACTACAAGCACATTGGGATGAATTTGATTTGGAAGGGCGTAAGTGGGATATTCCTGAAGACCGCATGAAGAACCGATTGCCACATCGTGTGCCATTGACGGACATGATGATTGAGGAACTGAAAGCTTTAAGACTTACTCATAATCAGGAACTGCTATTTCCACATCGTTTGAATAACAAAGAATCAATGCGTAGTGAGTCTATTTTGGCTGTGATTAAACGTTCAGGTTATGCAGGTAGGATGACCACACATGGTTTTAGATCGTTATTCAGTACAGTCGTAAACGAATCAAATTTGTTTAATCCCGATGCCATTGAACGGCAGCTTGCTCATGTGCCACAAAATAGAATTCGCTCGGCCTATAACCGAGCACAGTACTGGGATGAGCGTGTGAAGATTATGGAGTGGTATGAGAAAAAGGTAAAAGAATGGATTAGCTAATTAACTGATACTCAATTGAGAACCATGCTCTTAGGCATGGTTTTTTTATATCTATAAAAAATGCGAAATTTTCAATTACGTAATCAATTACAAAGATACTTTTACTTGAGCACATTTTGAGTAAGCACTAGAAAAAGGAAAATTATTTAATGATTTAGTAGGGAATTGATGGTTTGTAGCATGGGAATTTAACTAAAAATATATGGGAATTAATGGTTTACATGCTGGGAATTGTAGTGGTAGTTTGAGAGGTATAGATATAGTAACAGCGATGATAGAGCATTATGAATGAGATCGAAAAAGATCAAATAGTTGGTTTGAGTGAACAGGAGAGCGATGACATTCTCGGACCAATTTCACTTGATAAAAACAATCAAATGATCGAAGACTTGGCTGAGGCTATTCTTAATCGCATCTTTGAAGATGATAGATTGGATGCCCTAAAACATTTGCGTAAGCCTGAAAATGATTCTAGAAAACGTAAATATCACGGCAATAGTGAAAACTTTACGGATAGGAGATATATTACGTTAGAAGACTGGATACCTGACAATAATAAGAAATTGCAATCTGCCGTTAAGGCTAATGCTTGGCCGAAAGAATATTTACAGATCATAACAACTCTATATGAAGAGTTGTTGGTAGAAAATAAAAATTTTCCTATGAAACCCGATATTGTGAGAGGGGGGAAGGAGTTTTTTGACAGAATTATAAGTGGCAATAATGACTTAACAGTATTATTACGCATTGAAGTATTTATGTTGGCTTTACTGTTTTTACCAACACCAGCTTTTGTCTACTATGGAACTACAGGTGTAAAAGTACAGAAAGAAACCCCTGACGAATTGAAAAAAAGGATGTCACTTTTGGGCCTGGAATTTTTATTTTTATTGGATCAGAAGGAATTTATAAAAAATTTAGATTGTGAATTTCTAACACGAAATATAAAACTTTTAGTAGATTTTTTCATTGAGTTAGAGCGGGACTCTTCTTTGTATAAGACATCTTTCACACTTCGACAAGATGTAGGTTTGGGAGCATTGTGTGAACTAAATGATTTTATGATTGAATTAAAAAATTTTGCTGAAGAGGGAATATACAGAAGATCTCCACATCCACGATTACATCACAGAGTACGAGATGGTGATCTAGAGTCTTCATTCCAAATTATAAGACCTAGCCGTATCGAAATGACAAAACAATGGGGAAAAAGTTCTAAAAAATTATTGGAAGCAGTTTCACATTTTGCTGACTATAAGTCTCACAGTATTCTTTTATATCGTTCACAAATTAAGTTGGTCTCTCAGTCAGAACGTGTGTCGGCTGTTCAGTTTAAAGATTTTTTTAGTTACTTTAATAAAAAAGCCAGAAAGCCTAATGGATTCCAAGGTTATCTAGACTATTTATATTTTTGGAAAGAGGATTTTGAAACCAAAGATATCGTATTGGATTTAGTTTGGGTGATTGATGCAGCAAAACTGATGCAAAAAACTGAAAATGAGCTAGTATATAAATTGAGAAATATACCTAAGGAATTGAAAGATTTTCTTCAAAAAGCTCTAGATGAGAAGCTAGAATTTTTTGAATTGCAGAATATTTATTTAGAATTTACGCCAATTCCCATTTTGCAAAATCGATCAGATGGCTTAACGCCAGAATTGCTTATTGAAAGAGGTGACAAAAGCAAATGGGAAATTTTTCAGAAAAGAGTTTTACCCTATTTTGTGTTTTTAGAGATCTTAGATCCAAGTTATTCTGATGAAATGAAGAATCGCTTTAGACGAGGACAATCAAGTTAAAGGCATTATAGTTACTTAACTTACGCTTCACTTTTCCCTATAAATACAGGGTAATTCGTAAGATTTTCCCTGTTTGCTATAGAAGTAGAGATTTTCATTTTAGTCTTGCGCTTGCTGGCTTATTCAGTTTGAGAATAGCTAGGATATATATTTAATATTATTAAATACTTAAACAACTTAATAACCTTCATCATCCCCAAATGATGAAGGTGTTTTATTGATAAAAATAACCGACCAGCTTGAAAGTTAAAAAATACAGAAGTGTCACTCCTATGGATTTACTCAACATGGAATGACAACGATGAATGAACCACAAGCCTTACTCGATATTGAAAACCTGATGAAAAAAGTGATGAAAAAGAGATATCACTGGCAAGATCTTGATACCGAGATGGATCACTATAACCAATATACAGAAACGTTTTTTAGATCAAACAGGGAATACAGCCCTTTGGTTCAGGCTTACTTTTATATGCAAGCCAAGCGTAAAGTCATGATCGGTGATGAAATGTTTTATCGTCGTCCTGCATTTCAAAAGTTCCAGTCTGACCTACGAACTCGCCACGAACAATTCGTTGATGAATTCTGTGCCAACAATCAGAGGAATCGTAAAAGTGTGTTTAAGTACTTTGATGGGTTGATTGAAAGGCATTGCAAATTATTGCTTGTACGGGTGGATTTATCCTATCGCACTGGACATGATCCAAGTATTGAACGCTTTACTCAAGATATCAAAAGACTGATTAAGCGGGTGCAAGATAAGGATACGATTTTTAAAGATCAGGTCGGGTATGTCTATCGACTGGAGCAAGGAGGTGAAAGCAGCGGTTATCACTGTCATCTCTTGGTGATCTATAACGGATCTTTGCGATGGAGTGCTAATTATCTGGCAATGCAGATAGGTGAGCTCTGGTTGAAAAAAATTACGGGTGGTGATGGTAAATTTTTCAACTGTCATCAATCTGATTACAAGCAGTACCACCAGCAGAAAGATCAGTGGGGGCTTGAATTACTTGAAAGGTCTGATTTGGATAAAAGACGCAAGGCTCAGAAGATGCTTGCTTACTTAGCTGATCCTGAAAAGGATGATCAATATATTCGAGGGCCCTTGTTAGGTATGAGGCAGTTTAGAAAGGGGCAGTTAAAGAAAGAGCAGCGCAAGCGGAAGAACCGTCGATCCCAAAAAATTACAGATATACATCATTTACATGAACTATGAATGTTTATTCCTACATTCAAAGGCTTATCAGACGGTAAGCCTTTTTTCATTTTAGAGGTATATCTTATGAATATTACATGTCCGTATTGCCATTCCGAAAACGTCAGTCGTGTGATTGATCAGCAGTCGCAGAATCAAGGCAGCCTATCATCAGTGACCTGTGCAGGGATTGGAGCAAGCATTTCCAAAAGCTTGCCCTTACCAATCTCACCATGGATGGGTGGGATTGCGGGGGCAGTGGTCGGTGGATTGCTAGATAGCTTCATGCAACCATCCCGTCCAGTAAGTCCACCAATGCGTTACTTTCATTGTCATTCTTGCCAGCGCAATTTTGATTAAACCTGTTTTGGAGAAAGAATATGGCACATCAAATTGAACAAATGGCTTATGTCGGACAAACACCTTGGCATGGTCTTGGCAATCAACTCACTCAGAATCAGCCTATTGAAGTGTGGGCACAGCAGGCAGGCATGGATTGGCGGATTGAATCCTCCGATGTTAGCTACATGGCCCAGAATGAACGAGGGCAGAGCATCATCATGCCCTATGAAGAACAGCGGGTACTGTATCGTTCCGATACCCATGCTCCCTTGTCTGTGGTCAGTCAGCGGTATCAGGAAGTCCAGCCTATGGAAATTCTGGAGTTCTATCGGGATCTAACTGAGCAATCCGGCTTTGAACTGGAAACCGCAGGTGTACTGAAAGGCGGGAAGAAGTTCTGGGCATTGGCCCGTACCGGACAATCTACGGCACTGAAGGGCAAGGATGTCAGTAATGGTTATATTCTGCTGGCAACTGCCTGTGACGGTACGTTGGCCACCACAGCACAGTTCACCAATATCCGGGTGGTATGCAATAACACCTTAGCCATTGCCTTACGTGGACAAAGTAGCAGTGCTGGTGTCGTGAAAGTGCCACACAGTACTAAGTTTGATGCTGACAAAGTTAAGCAGCAATTGGGCATCTCAGTCCGTGCCTGGGATGAGCATATGTATGAGATGAAACAGCTGACTCAGTGTAAAGTCACTCAAGGAGAAGCCGCTGCCTATTTTGATGCCGTGTTTAATAACACTAGCTTAAGTATTGCAGATCAGGAAGAGAACATCATTCAGTTCTATCGCAATATGGCTACTCCAAATCCAGCCAAAGAAAAGCCTGAACCGAATGGACGCGCTATGGCTAAAGTCATGGACATGTTCAATGGACAAGGCCGTGGTGCAGAGCTTAGCTCAGCCAAAGATACCGCTTATGGCTTACTTTGTTCAATTACCGAGTTTGCCGATCATGAACGTCGTGCCATGAGTACCGATCATCGTCTGGACTCTGCTTGGTTTGGTGCAGGTGCTGCGTTAAAGCAGCGTGGACTAGAACAGGCGCTTCGCTTAGTAGTTTAAGTTTCATTTAAGCTAGTGCTATTACAATAATGGTTAAGGGTCATGTAGATGATCCTTCTCCAGTGAAAATCCCCTTTTGCCACATCTCCAGATGTGGCTTTTTTTATGCCGAAAATTTTTACAGACCTCACTCTTTATAAGGATCAGAGCATGAATCAGATTGCACCGATAAATATCCCTCAACGAACTCATTTCCCAATTCCGAATGAAAGCAATCAATCAAATACAGTTGCTAAACGAACAACGACTGCCAAGCGTTTAGCCAATACCAAAAACATGGATTACCAGGAATGGCTGGAAGTACGTAAGCAAGGCATTGGCAGTAGTGATGCCGCAACCGCATGTGGGTTGAATCCCTACATGTCAATGCTGGAACTGTGGATGATTAAAACTGGTCGAACTCAGCAGAATGTTGATGATGACAGCTCAGGCGTTGCACCGCTGTATTGGGGCAAACAGCTAGAGCCATTGGTGGCTGAGTACTACAGTCTGCACACCAATAATAAAGTGAGACGAGTGAATGCCGTGCTTCAGCATCCCGACCCAGACAAAGCTTTTATGTTGGCAAATCTGGATTATGCGGTGGTGGGGAGTGATGACGTCCAGATCCTGGAGTGTAAAACTGCCGGAGAGCATGGTGCCAGGCTATGGCGAGATGGTGTGCCGTTGTACGTGCTGTGTCAGGTGCAACACCAACTTGCAGTGACAGGCAAGCAGGCAGCGCATGTCTGTGTTCTGATCTGTGGGCATGAAACCAAGATCTTTAAAGTCAGCCGTTCTGAATCAGTCATTCGACACATCATTCAGGCAGAGCGTTATTTCTGGGAGTGTGTAGAAACGGATACTCCGCCATCAGTCGATGCCAGTGAATCCGCAGCCAAAGCCATTCTGCAACTCTATCCAGCGCATGTACCCTTGACTGTTGAAGATCTCTCGCAAAATGAAAATGCCAATTTGATGTTCGATCAGCTCATCAAAATGAAGCAAGAGATTCAGTATAAGCAGGAACGCTTTGACCAGCTGAAGCATCACATCCAGATGTTGATGAAAGATGCTGAACGAGCCACCTTTGCCAATGGCTCTGTGGTCTGGAAGAAAGCCAAAGACTCTATCAGCCTGAATACCAAGGCATTACTTCAGCATCAGCCTGAACTCATTGAGCTTTACCCCCTTCAAAAGCCGGGCATTCGTCGTTTCAATATCTATACCGACTAAGCCTATTTCAGCCCATTCAAATAGCGAGGCGCAAAAACCGCTCCCCGCCCTCCATTCGCTAGGAATAGAGGGCAAACGGTCGCGGCTTTTGTTGCTAGCAACGTTATTCATTCATTTTTAGTTGATTCAATTATTTCGAAACATGCTTCTTACATATCTACGGCTGGTCTGCTAGCAATAATCTATTTCTGTTGATTGGATTTATTGAGTGTCTTTGAAACACGTCTCTTACATAGCAGCGGCAAATCTGTAAGAAAATAAATTTAAGGATATTTTCCATGATTAAAGGTTTAGCGATTACACCACCAGCTCTAGGGCGTATCAGTATTGGTCGGGTAGTAGAAAAGAATGGCAAACGCCTACCGGAAAAAGATGATCAGTTCACCATTACTTCTCAGATCCAAAGCAAAGAGGGATGGATTAAACATCCATTAGATGATCAGCTTCGAGCCAATACACCTAATCAAAAGCTGCGCTCAATCCCTGTCAGAATGATCTTCAATGATCCTGATTTGAACTTACGCGCTGAATACACCTTATTTGACCGTCAGACTGGACGGCCAGTCTGTGTCGGTAATGGGGAAATCTGCCAGCGTTTAACCAATCAAGGCGTAGAGCAACATCCCTGTCCATCGCCAGATTTATGTCCTCTTGCTCAAGGTGGCAACTGCAAACCTTATGGGCGTCTACATGTGAATTTAGATGACTCAGATGAGTTTGGCACCTTCATCTTTAGAACCACAGGCTTCAACAGTATTCGGACTTTGGCTGCACGGCTGAGTTATTACCATGCAGCGTCAGGAGGCTTATTGTCTTGTCTGCCTTTGCAACTGACTTTAAGAGGCAAAAGCACCACACAAAGCTATCGTCAGCCGGTGTATTACGTGGATCTGACTTTAAGAGAGAAAGTTAGCCTAAATGAGGCTATTGTTCAGGCGAAGCAAATAGATGAGCAGAGTAAGCAGGCGGGGTTTTATCAGGAGGCTTTGGACTTTACGGCAAGGAAGGGTTTTGCCAATGCGCGATTTGAAACAGATATAGAGGAAGGGTTGGATGTGCTGGATGAATACTATCCTGAACAAGAACAGAACCGGGCAGTGGAGCAACAAACTTCGCCTGAAGGGTTTGTACAAGATATTCAACATGGGTTGCAGCAAAGTGTAAGAGCGGTGAATTAGGCCAAGGTGCTGAAGTATTCAAATTAGTTTTTTACAGAACGTCCTGATTGTTTGAGCGGTAGACAGCTCGCTTAAACAATCTAAGGAGAATCAGTCATGAATACATTTATTGGTCAAACATTTCAAATGAATCAGCTTATCAATATCAAACAAGTTGTGCTGTTTACAGGAGTAGGACGTTCAACTATCTATGAAATGATGGATGAGAATTCACCTTATTACGATCCTACATTCCCAAGGAAAGTTAAAATTACTCAAAATCGTATCGGCTGGTCAGCTTATGAGATCCATCAATGGATTGAAAGTAAGTTGGCGAGTCGAGAATAGAAAGGGAGCCTTTGCTCCCTTATTTTTTTGTTTCAAGCTATTCAACCTAAGTTTAAAAGCATGCAGTATTTGCTTTTATATTTTAGAAATAATGGTTATCTTTAAATATATGATAAAAATTAAGTTATTCGCTTTGAGGATGTATGTCTAAAAAAGATTTGTCAGAACGTGAGATCTGCACTCGTTTTATCTATCCCGCTTTAATAAATACAGGGTGGACAGCGCAACAGATCCGTGAAGAAGTGACTTTTACCAAAGGTCAAATCATGGTTCGTGGCAAATTACATACCCGCGGTGAGACCAAACGTGCAGACTATATTCTTTACTATAAAAAGAACATTCCAATTGCGGTGATTGAAGCCAAAGACAATAAACATACTTTAGGTGCTGGTATGCAGCAAGCGCTTGGTTATGCTGACTGTTTACAAACTCCATTTGTATTTTCAACGAATGGAGATGGTTTCTTATTGCATGACCAGACAGGTTTGTTTAATCCCAATAAGGTGGAAACAGAGTTAGGATTAGATCTATTCCCAGCACCAGATGTGTTATGGAATCTATATCAGCAACATCATGGTGTAATATCCCCTGAAGCCAAAGCTATTGTTGAATTTCCATATTACGATGATGGTACAGATCGCACACCGCGTTATTACCAAACCAATGCAATTAATAAAACTCTAGAAGCGATTGCCCGTGGGCAAGATCGTGTCTTATTGGTCATGGCAACAGGTACAGGCAAGACCTATACAGCCTTTCAGATCATTTGGCGTTTATGGAAGTCGGGTGCAAAAAAACGCATTCTCTTTTTGGCTGACCGTAATATTTTGGTTGATCAAACCAAGAATAATGACTTTAAACCGTTTGGCGATAAGATGACAAAAATCACCAATCGCACGGTTGATAAAAGCTATGAAATCTATCTGTCCTTATACCAGGCTGTAACAGGTTCAGAAGAAGAAAAGAATATTTATAAGCAGTTTACTCCTGAATTCTTTGATCTAATCGTGATTGATGAATGTCATCGTGGCAGTGCTAAAGCAGATTCCGCATGGCGTGACATTCTTGAATATTTTAGTTCAGCGACCCACATTGGTTTAACTGCAACACCCAAAGAAACTAAAGATACATCCAACATCACTTATTTTGGTGAGCCTGTATATACCTATACCTTGAAACAAGGGATTCAAGATGGTTTCCTTGCACCTTACAAAGTGATTCGTATTGATATAGATAAGGATCTGCAAGGGTGGCGACCAGCTAAAGGGCAAAAAGATAAACACGGTAATGAAATCGAAGATCGTATCTTTAACTTAAAAGATATGGATAAAACGCTTGTCCTCGAAAAGCGTACAGAGTTAGTCGCTAGAAAAATTACAGAGTATTTGAACAGTACTGACCCGTATGCCAAAACCATTGTGTTCTGTGACAATATCGATCATGCAGAGCGTATGCGTCAGGCACTTGTGAACCTGAACCCTGAGAAAATTAAAGAAAATCGCAAGTACGTGATGCGCATTACAGGGGATGATCAAGAAGGTAAAGCCGAACTAGATAACTTCATTAACCCTGAAGAACGTTATCCTGTCATTGCAACGACTTCTAAACTCATGACGACAGGGGTTGATGCCCAAACTTGTAAATTGATTGTTCTCGATCAGCATATTCAATCCATGACCGAGTTCAAGCAGATCATTGGTCGTGGTACACGAGTAAATGAAGAGTTTGGAAAGTCTTGGTTCACCATTATGGACTTTAAGAAAGCGACAGAATTATTTAGCGATCCTGCTTTTGATGGTGAACCGGTCGTGATTTATGAACCAAAAGATGGGGAACCGATTATCCCTCCAGAAGAAAAAGACGATGGAGAAGTTGGTGGTGATACAACTGCGGGGCCAACGATTTTCGATCCTCCCACAGATAGTGGCGATGATGATACTGAAGGTGAACCACCTAAAAAATTTGTTGTGAACAATGTTCCTGTGAAAGTTATTGGGGAACGTATTCAGTTCTATGACAATGATGGCAAGTTAGTCACAGAGTCACTTAAAGATTACACCCGTCAGCATATTCTGAAGGATTATGAGTCTTTAGATACCTTTCTTCGAAAATGGAAAGGGGCAAATAAAAAATCGCTAATTATTGAAGAATTTCAAAAGCAAGGTGTGATTTTTGAAGCACTGGAAGATGAAGTTGGTAAGGACTTCGATGCTTTTGATCTGATTTGTCATATTGCTTTTGATCAGCCAGCACTGACTAAAAAAGAACGTGCCAATAACGTCCGTAAACGTAATTACTTTACCAAGTACAACGAGCAGGCGCGTCAGGTGTTAGATGCATTGCTGGACAAGTTTGCTGATCAAGGGATTCAGCCGATTGAAGATGTGCAGATTTTAAAAGTTCCACCTTTTAATCAGATAGGATCACTCATGGAAATTATTCAGTCCTTTGGTTCGGTTGAAGAATATACAAAAGCACTGAAAGAACTGGGCGATCAACTTTACGATGATGTGTCATAAGGTTGCTGTCTGTTAAACTCTTGCACAAATTTAATATTAATGATTTGAAGTCGAATTATGAGCATTTCGGGAACAATTAAGTCTATTCAAGATACCATGCGTGAAGATGTGGGCGTAGATGGTGATGTACAACGTCTAGGTCAGTTGGTTTGGATGCTTTTCCTGAAAGTGATTGATGACCGTGAAAAAGAAGCAGAAACTCTTGCATTTTTTGAAGGCAAGACCTTTAAATCACCAATTCCTGAAGAATTCCGTTGGCGTAACTGGGCAGCTAATGATGAAGGTATTACAGGAGATGCCCTTAAAGACTTTATTGATAATCAGCTCTTCCCAAGATTACAAAATCTTGCTCAGGAAAATGATGATCCTCGTGCCCGTGTAGTACAGTCTGTTTTTGCAGATGCCTATAACTACATGAAATCAGGTGGTCTGATTCGTAAAGTGATTAACCAGATTCAAAAAGGCTTTGACTTTAATAAATCAAGTGAACGTCACGCTTTTGGTGATATTTACGAGCAATTGCTGCGTGATCTGCAAAATGCGAAAAACTCAGGCGAGTTTTATACCCCTCGTGCTGTAACCACGTTTATGGCACAAATTGTTGATCCAAAACTGCATGAATCTGTGCTTGATCCTGCATGTGGTACGGGTGGCTTTTTAACTTCTGCAATTGAGCATAAGCGTGAGCAATATGTGAAAAATGCCGATGATGAAAAAGTCTTGCATGACAGCATTTACGGCATTGAGAAAAAACCTTTACCGCATTTGCTTTGCACCACCAATATGATTTTGCACGGCATAGATGTGCCTGTAAAAATCCGTCGAGACAATACCTTGTCTTATCCATTGATTTCATGGACAGCAGACAAACGTGTGGACGTGATTCTGACTAACCCACCATTTGGGGGGACGGAAGAACAAGGCATTGAGAAGAATTTCCCATCGAAGTTCCAAACCCGTGAAACTGCCGATTTGTTTATGGTGCTGTTGATTCAGCTTTTAAAAGCCAATGGTCGTGCAGCCGTGGTTTTACCTGATGGCTTTATGTTTGGTGAGGGGATTAAAACCGCCATTAAAGAAGAGCTGATGGAGAAATGTAATCTGCATACCATTGTACGTTTACCGAAGTCTGTTTTTGCACCGTACACGTCCATCAGTACCAATATTTTATTCTTCACCAAAGGCAAAAAGACCGAAGATATTTGGTTCTATGAACATCAATTGCCACAAGGCGTAAAAGCGTATAACAAGACTAAGCCGATTCAATTGAAAGAGTTTGATGCATTAAAAGCATGGTGGGGCAATGAGGCTGAGGGTTTTGCCAGTCGTGTTGAAAATGAGCAGGCATGGAAAGTCTCTAAGCAAGAGATTTTAGATCGTAACTACAATTTAGATATTAAGAATCCGCATCAAGCGGAAGAGGAAGTCAAAGACCCTGAGGAATTGTTAGCACAGTATGCGGATTTACAGGCTGAGATCAGCAAAATCCGTAATCAGCTTAAAACGATTTTAGATGAAGCGTTAAGCCAATAATTTAGGGTGAATGAGATGACCAATGTAAAACAGCTCATTACCGAGCATTTGGATATTTGGCTGACTGCGGAAACTGAGAAAAAATCAGGGCGTGGGCGTAGTTCGGGTTCGAATGATACGATTTATGGAGTGCAAAAGCTTCGTGAATTGATTTTGGATTTGGCAGTAAAAGGAAAATTGATACCACAGTGTGAAAAGGATCAAGATGCAAATAGTTTGATAGACTATTCAGTTATACTAAATAATAAAGCTGTTGAAAATGGGATTTTGAAAAAATCTAAAAAGCTTTCATTGATTGATTATAATACTGAATTTAAGAGTATTCCTAGAAAATGGGCGATAACTTCCATTCCTTTTATATTAAAAAATCATGAGTACGCTATAAAACGTGGTCCATTTGGTAGTGCGATTCAAAAATCTTTTTTTGTAGATTCAGGATATAAAATTTACGAACAGCAGCATGCTATTAACGATAATTTTTATATTGGAAATTACTATATTACAGCAGAAAAATTTGAAGAGCTAAAGGCTTTTGAGGTTCAAGCAGAAGATATAATTATTAGTTGTTCGGGAACTGTCGGTAAGGTTGCTATTGCTCCTAATGATCTTGAAGCTGGAATTATTAACCAAGCATTATTAAAAATATCTTTAAATCAAGATATTATGCTGAATAATTATTTTAAAATCTTATTTCCTACGTACTTTATGAAAATTGATAAGTTTTCGAATTTAAAAGGTACTGCCCAAAAAAATATGCCATCAGTAGATGAGATCAAATCTACTCCATTTCTTTTACCACCAATCGAAGAACAACAACGTATCGTTGAAAAAGTCGATGAACTCATGCAACTGTGTGATCAGCTTGAGCAACAACAAACTTTAAGCAGTGATGCGCATGCCACATTGGTCGATACATTACTTAAAGCCCTAACAGAATCAAATGATGCCGATGAGTTTCAAGATAACTGGCAACGCATCGTTGCAAACTTTGATGTGTTATTTACTACGGAACACAGCATTGAACAGTTAAAACAAACGGTTTTACAGCTTGCTGTGATGGGTAAGTTAGTGAAACAAGACCCAAGCGATGAGCCTGCAAGTGAGTTACTAAAAAAAATTGCGGATGAAAAAGCGAAGCTGATTAAAGATGGAATGTTAAAAAAACGGAGCAAAAAGTATAGTTTGCCTATATTGGATCTAGATTTTTCTAGTAATTGGAGTTTAGTTAATTTAGACCAAATCATTTGGAATCTAGATGCGGGCTGGAGCCCTGCTTGTCATCCATACCCAGCTAAAGAAGATAAATGGGGTGTCCTCAAAACAACTTTTGTTCAGTGTAATTATTTTATAAAAGATGAAAATAAGGAATTACCTGAGGAATTAGATCCTCGTATAGAAGCTGAGCTGAAGTCAGGCGATATTTTAGTTACTCGTGCTGGGCCATATAATCGGGTTGGTGTAGCGTGTTATGTTGATAAAATCCGCCCTAAACTCATGATTTCAGATAAGTTAATTAGAATTAGTTATAGTCAGCATAATTTGTATGGGGCTTTTATAGCTCTTGCTATTAACTTAGGTATATCTCGAGATTATTTGAAAGATAATCAGTCAGGAATGGCGGAAAGCCAAGTTAATATTTCTCAGGAAAAACTAAGAGAAGCACCTTTTTTATTGCCACCACTCAATGAACAAAAACGTATAGTAGAAAAAGTAAATCAACTTTTTTCTATCATTGAACAACTTCAAGTTTTACAAAGTAAATTACAGAAAACCAAGCTTCATTTAGCAGATGCTTTGGTAGCGAATGCAGTGGAGGGGGTGTAATGAGTTATCCAATAAACGTCTTCGTTGAAAGTAAGGATGAGCATTTCGCTAATCATATCCACAATTTAGAAAGTTTTTTAATTTATGAAGACTTACAAAAGAGATGTGATGGTAAAGCATTGCATTATGTCGATCATAAAAATGCGCCTTTCATCGCCTACGAGATTTATGAAGGTTTTACATTAGCTTTGAAAGCGAATAAAGATAGTGCAACTTTCTATGTAGATGATGTTCAAGATTTTGGCGAAATATCCAAGCTAAATATTTTTAATGGTAAGATTCAAAGATATGCTAACCCTAAAGAAATACACTCAGCAATTCGCTCAATTCGTGGTATTCAGAATAAAAGTACAATCATTAAAATTTCTAATGTGACTTTTTCACAATATCAAGCATTAATGGCATATGCTTCAACAGCTTCAACAGCTTCAACAGCTTCAACAGCTTCAACAGCTTCAACAGCTTCAACAGCTTCAACAGCTTCAACAGCTTCAACAGCTTCAACAGCTTCAACAGCTTCAACAATGAAAGAACTATCACCTGAAGATTTGTTAAAAAAGCTTGAACGCCAAGATGCCATTGGTATAAAAGGTGAAGACTTTGCCATTGAGTATGAGAAAAAGCGGCTAGAAAAACTCGGTGCTGATCCCTCAAAAATTGATGAATACATCATTGATCGTAGGAAAATCAATGTCAGCCAAGGCTATGACATTGAAAGTTATTTTGGCGGTCAATCACGTTATATAGAAGTCAAAACGACAACAGTAAATGCCGAAGCTGATTTTTTCTTTAGCGCTAATGAGTTTAATGTGCTAAAAGCGAAAGGTGAAGAAGCCTATATCTACAGAGTTGTACTGAGTGAAGATTTAGAATCAATCGTTGAGATTAGAGAAATTAAAAATCCATTTGGTGCTAAAGATACAAGTGATTTTAAAGCAATTGCGTTTAAAGCTAATTTAAATGATTTTTAAATATATGCATGATAGTAGCTATCAATTTTTCATAGTTTAGCTGTATGACCTTAATTGAACACAAGAATTTATGAATATTAGTGCCGTAATTCAAGAAACCTCAAAATATTTAAGTAAATATAATCATATATTTAAGCCTGAAAATGAAATTATTTCATTTCTAGATAGTCGAAGTGACTTCTTAACTTCTATAAATGTGAAAAGAGAAGTTGATAGAATTTATAGGGAAGGAAATAGCCTTTTCATGAGTAAAAGCTGGTTATATACATCAGATATAGAAAATATTTTAGGAATGATAAATCCAAAGACTTGTATAGAATTTTGTATCACATACTCAAATAAAATTGATGATCCAACTTTATTTAATAAAATCAGTTTCTACTATGATGATAAATTACCGCCTATACGCTCAAAAACTCGTAAAAAAATTGCTAATATTTTGCCAATAGATGTATTCGGAAAAGAAAATGCATCTAAAGAGTTATCAAAGATATTTTTAACAGAAGATATTAAAGATCAAAGGTTTAGTTCAATAGATGAATTATTTGATACTCTTAATATCTTTGAAGTATCAACAGCAACTTTTAGGAAATTGCTTAAAAATATCGCCAATTCTAACTTAAGAGATGAATCGGAAAATAGAATTTTAATTGCTAAAATCAACGATGTGCTGCAAAAAGATGGGATGATTCTGGTTTTAGATGAGTCAAAAAACTATCCATTTTTTAAAATTAAAGAACAAGAATATAAACCCAATAAAGCACCAGACTATCTGATTTTCGGTGCAATTGGCACAAAACCGAATATTGGTATTAGTGATGCATTAGATGGTACTGTGTCTGTAATTTCAGATAATGGGAATCCACTGGCATACGACCGAAAAATTATCGACCATCTCAACTGGTCTGATATGGAAGACTGGTGGAATGAAATCAATATTGATCCTAATCTAACGCTCAGAAGTCGATTAAATAAATGTTTGGATTCTCCACCTGAACAGCTATTTTTTAAATACTATTTTTCTTTGTTCCATGCAAAACTTGGTGAAAAACTGCCAGCACTTATTCCACAAGTTTATATCGCATATGATCCAATGCGAGCAAAAGATTTAGAAGGTGGAAAAACACGTGTTCGACAACGCATCGACTTTCTAATGATTTTGCCAAATCTAAAACGAGTGATTATCGAAATTGATGGAAAACAGCATTATGCAAAAGAAGATGGTCGAGCCGATACCAAACGATATGCTGACATGGTTAGGGTAGATCGTGAGTTACGTTTAAGAGGGTATGAGGTTTACCGTTTCGGTGGTGCGGAGTTCTATAATGATCAAAATACGCCCGAAGAAAATGCAATATCAGTTGTAAAAGACTTCTTTACGGCGATGTTTAAACAGCACGAAATTTTATAATTTTAAAAACCAAAAATATAATCTCATATATAACTGATTTTTAATTATTATTTTTACTACCTAGGCGCTGATAGGCTAATTTCAATTAATAAGTATCTAACGCTTGTAGGCTGATAAGTAATTGTTTAATCTTTTTTTTAGCAAGTAGTGTTTAGTGATGTTTTGCTTTTGCTATGATCTGGTATATGTCGGTTGATTTCGCTTATGTTTCGGAGTGGGAGAAACAGTCTAAAGTTTTAGGCAAGTAAAATATACAAGTCATAAAAATCCTTTTCAGTTGTGTTTCTCTTGTACGCAGGCGATACAAAATATGAAGCCCATAACTTACGTTATGGGCTTCATAAATTTATGATAATTGGGTAAATTATGGGTAAAAGTTGAATATTGAAAAACAATTACTATCTATAGGAGTTCATATTAAATCGTCAGTTAAGCTGCCACCATCTCCATACTTCTATGCTATCTAATAGCCGGAGAAATTTGGGAGAGAGCTATAAAAAGTCAACATATTAGAGTTTAATATCTTGACTTAGGATATTGAATCTATAACAAACTTATGAAATATCAACCGCCTTATACGATTACTTCTAAAATCATTCACTTGGTCGCTCAGATTAGTGAGTCTATAGGGCGTTTGACTGTATTGACTCAAATTCAGGATGGATTAAAACTTAGAAAAGCCAATCGGATTAGAACTATTCAAGGCTCTCTTGCGATAGAGGGAAATACCCTTAGTGAAGAACAGATTACAGCAATCTTAAACGGCAAACCTGTGATTGCTCCACCCAAAGAAGTTCAGGAAGTCCGTAATGCAATAAAAGCCTATGAGGCATTTCAACAATGGAAACCCAGCAGTGAGCAGGACTTATTGCAAGCCCATCAAATATTAATGACGGGGTTAATTGATGAAGTTGGACAATTCCGTCATGGTGGAGTTGGTGTAATGTCTGGCGATCGAGTGGTACATATGGCTCCACCAGCTAACCAAGTGAATCGTTTAATCGGGGAGCTATTGCAGTGGCTGGATGAAAGCCCAGAGCATCCATTGATTAAAAGCTCAGTTTTTCATTATGAATTTGAATTTATTCATCCCTTTGCTGATGGTAATGGCCGTATGGGCAGGCTTTGGCAGACACTGATATTGAGTCAGTGGAATCCTATTTTTGCCAATATACCTGTTGAAAGCCTAATTTATCAAAATCAAAAAGCCTATTACGATGCTTTGCAAGCCAGTACTGATCAGACGGATTCAGCGTCATTTATAGAGTTTATATTGCAGATGATTTTGGATGCGATTCTAAGTTCTACAGTCACCGATCAAGCTAGCGAACATGATAGCGATCAAGTTAAGCGCCTGGTTGCTTTGATGGATAAACATGAATACACGCTAGCTGAATTGATGTCATTATTAGGGTTGTCTCATCGGGCTACATTTCAAAAGAACTATCTGAATCCAGCAATTGAAGCTGGGCTGATTGAGCGTACTATCCCTGATAAACCAAAAAGTCCTAAGCAAAAGTACAGATTAAAGAAAATGTAAAATTGGAGTAACTCTAAATTCCCAAAACTATCTGATAAGGGGAGGCATCCGGTGAAGCCTACTTGACTCAGGCAAGCTCCCACTTATACGGCAGCAATTCTTCTATTTTGCTCATTTTTTGTGTTGGTAGCCTTGATTATTAATATCAAATTATTAAATAGTATAAGTTAAAAAATATAAATTGGATTAAAAGTAAAAAATGGGGAATGATAAGAATTCAAAGGAAATTAGTAAGGAATACTAAAATGAATAAAAAAATTAAAGTTGCTGTGATTGGTGGTGGTATTGCAGGATTAGCACTCACAACCCAATTGGTAAAAGCTCAACACTTGGATGTCCATCTTTATGAATCTGCTGCCCAATTTTCAGAAATTGGCGCAGGAATTTCTTTCGGTGCAAATGCTGTCAAAGCCATCCATCTATTGGGTCTAGGCAAAGAATATGAAAGTATTGCTGATAAAGTAAAAGCACCGTATACCGATATCTGGTTCCAATGGCGGAATGGCTATACAGATGAATATCTATCTGCTTCTGTCGCACCGAAAGTAGGTCAATCTTCTGTACATCGTGCCGATTTTTTGGATACTTTAATTCCTCTCGTCCCTTTATCCAATGTACATTTTAATAAGCGCGTACAGCACATTGATGCGACTGCCGATCAGGCAAAAATTACTTTTATGGATGGACAAGAGGTTGAATACGATTATGTGATCGGCTGTGACGGCATTCATTCAGTAGTACGCAATCATGTTTTAGATTCGCATCAACTTCCACGCGTGACACCTCAATTTTCTGGTACATGGGCATATCGCGGCATTATTAAGTTTAAGGATTTTCAGCAGGCTATCAAGGAACTCGCTAATGATCCAGAGTTATTTGACGTTCCGCAAATGTTCTTGGGTAAGGACAAACACATCTTAACTTTCCCAATTCGCCAGGGAGAAGAAATCAATATTGTGGCATTTAAATCTGACCGTACGCAAACCGTCTTGCCAGAAAATACCCCTTGGACAAAATCTGTTTCCAAACAGGAAATGCTCGAAGATTTTGCAGACTGGAGTGATAGCTGTCAGGCATTATTGAATTTAATTGAAGCTCCGACGCTGTGGGCACTGCATGAAATTCAGCCATTAGAAACCTATAAAAATAAGACAAACAATGTGATTGTGATTGGTGATGCTGCGCATGCCATGTTACCGCATCAAGGTGCCGGTGCCGGACAAGGCCTGGAAGATGCATTAATCTTGGCTAATTTGTTGGCTAATCCACAGCTGACGCGTGAAACCATCAAATTAGTATCTGGAATTTATGAAGAAGTACGTCTAGAGCGTGCTGTAAAAGTTCAGCATACCTCGCATGAATCGGGTGAGATTTATGAACTTTATTCACCACTATATCCGAGTTTTGAGGAGATTGGCGCTCATTTAGCTCATCGCTTTGATTGGTTATGGCAGCACTCACTTGAACAAGATATTGAAACAGCTACAACATCGTTGCAGAAAGAACTACAGCAGAAAATCAGAATGGCTGGTTAAGTTCATAAATTAAAATAAAAAAATTGCACAATGTTTCGACCAGGGAGGTCAATTATGCAAAGTATTAATGCCAATGAGATTATAGATCATGCCCGATTGAAAGCGATTCACTGGCGTGTGATTTTACTGAGTGCCCTGATTATTATTTTTGATGGCTACGATCTGGTGATTTATGGTGTCGCCTTGCCAAAACTCATGAAGGAATGGCAAATAGATACCATCACCGCCGGTTTTCTTGGTAGTGTTGCCTTATTCGGCATGATGTTTGGTGCGATTATTTTTGGCAGTCTGAGTGACAAGTTAGAAAGCTATGGGTTTAGCCGTAAAAAACTCATCGCGCTTTGTATCTTCTTGTTCAGTGGTTTTACCTTGTTATGTGGCTATGCGACTAATCCACAGAGCTTTGGTATCTTTCGCTTTCTGGCGGGTCTCGGTCTAGGCGGGGTCATGCCGAATGTGATCGCTCTGATGACTGAATATGCACCGAAAAAATTACGTGCCACGCTCGTTTCACTGATGTTTAGTGGCTATGCAGTGGGTGGGATGTGTTCAGCACTATTAGGAATGTGGTTAGTGCCGCAATTTGGCTGGAAAATTATGTTTATCATCGGAGGTTTACCGCTATTGCTGTTACCGGTGATCTGGTATTTGCTACCTGAATCTATTGATTATTTAGTACGACGCAAAAAAACCGAACAAGCTTTTCAGATCCTTAAACAAATTGATAGCAGTATCACGTATAACAACCAGACACAGATTAGCCTGCATCATGAGAATCAAGCTGTATCTAAGTCACCAGTGAAAGATCTATTTGCAGAGAATCGTGGTCCTGTGACTTTACTGTTCTGGACCAGTGTATTTATGGCTTTAATTTTGGTCTATGCCTTAGGCAACTGGTTACCAAAACTGATGGTTGAGGCGGGATATGATTTATCCACCAGTTTAGTCTTCCTTTTTGCACTCAATATTGGTGGTATGCTAGGCGCAATTTTTGGTGGATATCTCGCAGATCGTTTTAATTTGGCTAAAGTACTATGCACTTTATTTGCTAGTGGTGCGATTGCCTTGTTCTTGCTCAGCTACAGTCTACCGACTTTTGTTCTTTATATCTGTATCGCAGTTGCAGGGGCAGCTTCTATTGGCGGGCAGATTTTATTATTGGCGTATATGTCACAATTTTACTCATCCAATATCCGCGCGACTGGTTTAGGTATGGCATTGGGTGTAGGACGTCTAGGTGCAATTTTAGGTCCAATTTTATGTGGTTGGTTGCTGAGTTTGAGTTTATCGCTCACTTATAATTTTATTGCTCTGGCTATCCCATGTATGATTGCAGTGATTAGCGTTTCAATGATTCACTATCGTCTGAAACAGAAAAAATTAAAACCTGTGGTTGTACAAGCTTAAAGATTGATTCAGGGAGGGTAACCTCCCTGATTGATATTGGAATATTAAAATTGATTGATCTGAGTCTTATTAAAGTTTTTATTGTCATCTACGAAACAAAAAATATTAGTCATGCAGCCGAAAGGCTTAATTTAAGTCAGCCTTCTGTGACCTACAATCTCAATCGCTTACGTAAGTTTCTTAATGATCCACTCTTTGAACGCGACAAATTTGGCGTCAAACCCACCAAGTTGGCCCAGATTTTATATCCGAGTTTTAGTCAGTCAGTTGCTGAAATTGAAACTGCCATTGCAGCGACACAACAGTTTGATCCCAAAACTTCAACTCGGACCTTCCGTCTTGGTCTGTCCGATTTAGGTGAGATCTGTTTATTACCTTCACTGATTCAATATCTATCTAAAGAAGCACCTTTTATAAAAGTTGAAATTGAAGAAATTCATTCAAATCAAGTGGAAGCATGGCTGATTGAAGGTTTCTTGGATGTTGCTGTGTTTAATAGCAGCTATACCGTGATGCCCAAGATTGAATCACGCAATTTATTTGAAGAACGATATATGTGTATTGCTCATAAACAGCATCCACGTATTCAGGATCAATTGAGTTTAGAACAGTATTTACACGAGAAACATGCTGCGATTAAATCTTCTACCGGCCATATTGAAATTGATCAAAGGCTGAAAGAACTTGGGTTGAAACGGAATATCATGCTGGAAGTGCCACATTTCAGTGTATTACAGGATGTTGTGACTAATTCAGAATTACTGGTGACCTTACCTTCACGTGCAGCACGCGTCTATGAACGTAATAGTGACGTCAATATTTTTGAATTACCTTTTGCGGTTAAAACCTTTAATGTCAGTGCCAACTGGTACAACCATCATGATGATTTAGAAGCCCGTACCTGGTTTATTCAAACTTTAAGAAAAATTTTTCAGTCTTTATAGTTTGGGCTGCTTTTCACTTTACGGTTAGATGATATAGATTAGCTATCAATATAAAACTCAAATTGATATCATAAATATATAAAAATATTGCTTTAAATTTTAGAGGTTTTTAAGAATTATATGACTGAAGGCGCTACAACATTTGCATATGATTCATTAGAGTCAATCCGAAAAAGACTATTGGATTTAAGCTCAAGAAATGCATTATTAAATTATAAGTTTCCTAGAGGTAAGTGCCTTCAATTTATTGAAACTACTCCAAATGCAGTATTCAAAGCATTAAGTGATAAAAAAACAATAGATTTAGCAGCAATTCCAAAACCAACAGATGCTGAAATTAAGGCTTATTATCAGAATGAAGGTAAAAAAGATTCTAATTTAAAAGACTTAGCTCCTACAGTCGAATCATGGGCAAAGCATTTGGGCTATCAAACTAGCTTTGATTTACAGCAAAATGATTTTTGTACTTCAATACATGCTGATAGTGATTGTTTGCAAAGTTTGCTCTATCCAAAAGATTTAGAAACTAGAATTAAGCATATAAAACAGCAAGCTGAATCATCTCTTAGTGAGACTGGATCTAATGTCCTATATATAACGATTGGCTTTTTAGAGTGGGCGGAAAGTAAAGATTCTTCAATGAGAAGGTTAGCTCCATTATTTACTTTACCAATTAAAATAGAGAAAAAACCAAAAACTAAGAATGGAGGTTATGATAATTTTGAAATTTCTTTGCTAGATGATGGGCTCCTCAGTAATGTTACATTGCATGAGAAATTAAAGAATGAATTCGGATTAGAATTGCCATTATTAGATGAAGATATAGTACCAGAAGATTATTTTAACTTAATCGAAAAAAATATTTTAGCCCATGAAAAAGGTTGGAAAATTCAACGTAAAGTGTGCATGTGTTTGCTGAACTTTACAAAGCAAGCTATGTATCAAGACTTGGATCCTGGCATTTGGCCAGAAGGTCATTCAATTGAACAACATCCAGTAATTCAACAATTATTCAGCAAAGTTGCAAAAGAAAGAGAGAACCATAGTTTCGATATAGAGTATGAAATAGATGATATTGCTGATATTAATGAAAAATTTCCAATAATTTATGATGCTGATAGTTCCCAGCATAGTGCACTTATTGATGCTGTAAAAGGTGAAAACTTAGTTATTGAAGGCCCTCCTGGTTCAGGTAAGTCGCAAACTATTACTAACTTAATTGCTGCCGCTATCAATAATGGAAAAAAAGTACTTTTTGTTGCTGAAAAAATGGCTGCTTTAAACGTAGTAAAAGATAGATTAGATAAAGCAGATCTAGGTGGATTTTGTTTAGAATTACATAGCCATAAATCTAATAAATTAAAAATATTACACGACTTAAGTGACCAATATAAAAAAATAGGACAGTATACAAAGCCAAATCAATTGCAAGTAACAAAAAATAAATTAGATTTATGTAAGAGTAATTTAAATCAATATGTTAAGAGTATTAATAAGGAATGGGGTGCAACCAAACTTACAGCGCATGAAGTTCTAGCTAAAGCAGCAAAATTGAAAAGATTGTTAGATATAAATCCTGAAGAGGTGTTAATTGATAATTTAAATATAAGTGCATTAAGTCAAGATGAAATTTATAGTTATATCGACTGTGGGCGATTATTAGAAAATGCATTTATACAAACTCGTGATCAGAGTATAGATAAAAATATTTTCAAACATTACTGGTTTGGAATTAATAAAATAAATCTAATCGATTCAGATAAGGTTGAAATTGTTAATTCACTTAAGCAATGGAATGCAGAATTAAAATCAATAAAGTCCTTAATTACGGAGGTCTTTTCTATTGATGATTTTAATTTAGAGTATGTTGAAAAAATTGTTGTAAATGCGAATAAATTGCCGGAATGTGATGAAGAAATATCTTATGAGTTAATACATCAATTAACTTCGAAAATTGATATTTTAGAGGAATATATTAACTTATATTCTATAATAAATAAAAATTATATTGAAATTTCCTCTACATTTGATGAGAAATTCCTAGAAAATTTGGATATTCAACAGATTAATGATATTCAAGATTTGATTAATAAGAGTGATAAATTAGATAAAATTATCTCTTTCAATGAATTGGTAGAAGCAATAGATGGTTTGGAAAATATTAGAAAATCATTAATTGATTTAAGTCCTGATATTGAATTAGTTAAAAATAATATACCTTATGAACTTAAAAGTGTTTTTGGATATTCTGAGGAAAAATTTAAGGATATGGAGTTATTAGTAACTCATTTAAAATCTTTGCCATTTGAATTGCTAAAAATTAGAAATGAAATTTTTGATGAATCTAATGTTGATCAATTTATATTGGAATTTGAGCCTGTATTTAATCAACTACAAAGAAATTATCCAGATTGTAAAGAAATTTATAATATAGATAATTTACCAGACCTAAATGATTTGGAAGTAAATTATAAAAATGTATGTATAGGTGGATTCTTTAAGTATTTTACTAGACGATGGTGGAAAGCAAGAAAATTCATCACAGGTATGAGTAAAAATGAAAATACTCCATTTGTTGAGATACAGAATAACTTTTCTAAATTAATTGATTTTAGAAAAAACATCGATATAGCTGATAGTTTAAATCAAAAATATAAAATTTTAGGTCATATGTATGATGGTGTTAATACACCTTTAGATGATATAAAAACTTTACGTGAATGGTATAAAGGTATTCGTCATGATTATGGTGTTGGTTTTGATGAGAGAGTAAAGATTGGTTCTGCAATCTTAAGACTAGAAAGCAATTTGATTAAATCTATCATTGAAGAATATGATCGAAAAATTGCACCAAAAATTAAAATCTCATTAAATCTATTGGAAGAATTTTCTACTTTATATAACAATAAAATTAAAGGTTTAAAAAATATTCATGAGATTGTTAATGAGACAAGTGATATTTCATCTACATTGTCCGATCTTAAGGAGATGAAGAATAAACTTCATACATTAATTGTTGATAAGAATAATTCATTTTCAACTATTGAAAGTAAGTTGAATTTGTTTAATGAGAATCTTCACAATTTAATAAAATTTGAAGAAATAAAGAACAATCATCCAGAAATATCAAATGAATGGGAATTAAATGATTTTAAAGGAAAAGTTAATAATATTGAGGTGGGTAAAGTAAATAAGACTCTGGATTTATTGAAATTTATTTCTGGTTGTGATGATGATATTAAGAATAAATTTTTAGATATTTTAAATTTAGAAAGTTATAAAAATTTTAAAGAAGTTAATGCCAAAATTGCATTTCATTTTAATAATGAGGCTAAATTTAAACAAAAGTTTAAAGATAATTCGGAAGCAGATGAATCATGGGTCGATCTAAATAAAACTTCTTTTGAAAATTTGATTAGAAGAAATGATCTAGCCTTAGATAATCAAGATTGGATATTTACTTGGAGTAATTATCAATCAGTTAAATCTAAAGCTGAAGCTTTAGGATTCAAAAATATTATTGGAAAGTTGGAAAATGGTTCACTAGAGAGTTATTCATTAGTCGATACCGTACAGCTTTCTGTATATTGTTCTTTAGCAAAGCATATTATAAATACTGATACGTTGATTCAGAAGCTTAATGGGATGGAATTATCAACAATGGTTGATGATTTTAAGAATTATGATAATGAATTAATAGCTTTGCAGAGAAAACAGATTGCTAGCAATGCAGCAACAGTTGATGTACCTCAAGGAATTGCTTATGGTCGCGTATCAGATTTAACAGAATATTCTCTCATAGCTAAAGAATCTTTAAAAAAAATGAGACATATACCTATTAGGTCTTTGCTTGAGCGGGCACCCAATGCGATCCAGGCATTGAAACCATGTTTCATGATGAGTCCTATGTCTGTAGCTCAATACTTGAAGCCTGGTCTTTTTGATTTTGATTTAGTGATTATGGATGAAGCATCTCAAATTCTACCAGAGGATGCTATTGGTGCTTTGGCTCGTGGTAAAAGTGCAATTATTGTAGGAGATCCGAAACAATTACCTCCAACAAGTTTCTTTAGTACTTCTATAAACTTGGATGATACGGACGAAGAAGATTTAGTAGGAGTTGAAGATGCAGAAAGTATTTTAGATTCAGTTTCAATGTTTAAACAGAGACGCTTACGTTGGCATTATCGTTCGCGACATCAATCTTTGATTGCATTTTCGAATAAGCATTTTTATGACTCTGACCTTATTTTATTTCCTTCAGCAATACAAAGTTCGCCTGAATTAGGCATTCGATTCAAAAAAGTCTCAGGTACATTCAATTCAGGACGTAACTATGAGGAAGCTCAAGCTGTTGTTAATGAAGTATGTGAACTAATTCTTCAAGACAGAGAAGAGTCGATAGGTATTGTTGCAATGAATAGCCAGCAACGAGATGAAATTGAAAACCAGCTAGAGCTTAAATTATCTGAAAACTCTTTATTACAGAGTTTATATGATAAAAAAATGAAATCTTTTGAGCCTATATTTATCAAAAATCTTGAAAATGTTCAGGGTGATGAAAGGGATGTTATTGTTATTTCGATGACTTATGGGCCAAGTCAGATTGGTGGAAAAGTATTTCAGCGATTTGGTCCTATTAATCAGAGCTCTGGGTGGAGACGTTTAAACGTGCTCTTTACTCGTTCGAAGAAGAGAATGCATATTATCTCTTCAATGAATTCTACAGATATCTTGACATCTGATACGAGTAGTAAAGGAGTATCGGCCCTAAAAGCATTTTTGAGATATTGTGAGACAGGTTTCTTACATGAAGAAAAACAGACAGGTAAGGCTCCGGATAGTGATTTTGAAATTGCTGTAATGAAGGCATTAGCAAAACATGGATATGAATGTGAACCACAATTAGGTGTTGCAGGCTACTTCTTAGATCTGGCTGTTAAAAATCCAAATAATCCTGGAGAATATTTATTAGCAGTTGAGTGTGATGGTGCAACGTATCATTCAGCAAAATCTAGTCGTGATCGTGATCGATTACGTCAACAGATTTTAGAAAGTTTAGGGTGGAGGATACACCGTATTTGGTCAACAGATTGGTTCAAAAATTCACAAGAGCAAATGCAAATTTTGCTAGAAAAATTGAGTAATCTAAAACCATTGATTGAGAATAATACAACTGAACCAAATATTAAATTATCGAAAGCATCAGTTAAAGAAAATCAATATGCACTAGTATTTGACAATGTAGCTGAGGATTTCAATGATTTTGTCGAGGTAAATGATTTAGTGAAATATGTGGATAGTAGAAATCCTGAGAAAATTGTTAGTGTGAAAATTTCTAATAACTTTAACAATTATCAGGAAGGTATTACCCACCGTAATAGCCCTTTGGGACAAGTATTACTTGGGCTTACAATAGGGGAAAGTTCAGTATTATCTTTGCCGAGTGGGGATGTAAATATTACTGTTAAAGATATTATTAAGTCTAAAGTTGATGTTTAGTGGTTATAAATTCAGGTGTTTAACCTGCGTTAGGAATATGTATGAGTATTGACTTAGATAAAATGATGACCCCTGATGAGATACATGCATCAGGTATTAATAAGCTTTCAGAATCTGAGCAACAGGAAATATTACGGTGGGGGCTACGAATGTATGGCTTGGGTCAACATAAGGTAGGTGACATCCATGAAATTAAATATGAGGGGAGAGTGATTGTCCTTGATGATGGTTCGAGATGGGAAGTTGCATCATATGATGCTTCTACTGTGGACTTTTGGGGGGAGTTTACAAAAGTTGCGATTATTGATGATGAAATGTATCGTCTGGAAGAATGTGTCTCAGTAAGTGAAGATTTTATCTAAATATTAATTAGATGCTGAAATTTTAATTTCTCATGATCCAGGGCGTGTCATCAATTAAGCCATATCATGATTGAAGCAAGATAGATCGCTGACAGGAAGTTTTGAGCCAATTTATCATAGCGCGTAGCAATACCTCGATACTGCTTGAGCTTGGTGAAGAAATTCTCGATCAGATGTCTTGCCTTATAAAAATGTTGGTCATAATCACGCTGATCAATCGCATTACTTTTGGACGGCATCACGATCAGACCATTGATCTTATAGATCGGATCAATCACCCGATCCTTGGAATTGTAGGCTTTATCCATGAGCCAAGTCTGACTTAACGATAAGTCCAGCAGCACATCAACACCATTTAAGTCATGAGCCTGCCCAGCAGTGAGATAAAATCCTGTTGGGTTGCCTCAAGCATCAGTATGGGCATGAATTTTGGTACTTAAGCCACCTTTACTGTGTCCGATCGCCTGTTCTTTTTTTCCGGCACTGTGTTGATGACCGCGCACAATGGTTGAGTCCAGCATGGCATATTCATTAATTCTAGTCTTCATTTGATGTGCTGGTTACTGGATTAAAGTAAGCGAAAGCAGAGTATTTATTGAAATAGCGAAAATATTGCTATTGAAAAAATTACACATTGGTTTGAGTGTGTCGATTTGTTTCATTTCTCTAGAGCATTTAAGAAATGGGAAATCGAAACACACAAATTTTATAGGTTCCTGTCCACCCACTATATATCGAATAAATATTTAACAAATTAATAGCAGTCTATACTCACCATCTTTTTCAGCAGGAGCTCTATGAACACATGGTAAGACCTGTTGTGTTGGATGATCTACCGACAGGCGCCAAAGATGTCCTGAACCTAAATTCACAGGTTTTGCATCGGGTTTAGGCTGATAATGCAAGTTGAAGAAATTTTCTTCTAAGAAAGTTTCAAATTCAGATTCTGGGCCGTCATGTAATTTTTTGAGTTTTGCCCTGATTTCTGCAATTAAAATCTTTTGCTCAACCTGATCATTCGGCAGGATATCACTTGCAGGACCATGGTAGGTACATAAAAAAGTATCCGTTGCAATCGGTGAGCGATCAACATGATACGAATATACATCTGTTGAAATGAAATCTAGCTCTTCATCACGTTCATAACTTTTCAGTAAATTCAGAGAAGGTGATGCACCAAAATCAGTTAAAAGCTGCATATCCTTTAAGATAATTTCCCTTGCTAGATGACCTTCTTCTGAAAGTTGGAGTGCTAAAAGATCTTCAACAGAAACTTCTGTAATGTTCTTTTTTAATTTTAGTTTAGCCACGATCTCTTGAAAGTCGCCAACCAAATTTCTATACCAGCAAATGGCATTCATATCTCCTTGAAAATTCGAATTTACAAGTTCAGAAAAAGTAGAAACCACTCTAATTTGGTTGTTGTCAGAAAGCGTATTCTTCATATTTTAAAATTAAATAGTGGGCTGTCCCACTTTCTCCTACAAATTTTTTGTCTATTCTTGGATTAAATATCCAAAACTATCTGATAAGGCTTAAAGCCTTCCAATACAGCAGCTGCAACTAATTGAATGAAAGGTTCAGTTTTGCCATGAGCCACCCATTGATCTAGAGCGTCATAGTAAGCCAAACGGTTTTCAACTTTAATAACACATGGCGGATAACCAGCTTTCATCAACTCTAAATTCATCAATAGCCGCGATGTGCGACCATTGCCATCAATAAAAGGATGAATGCTGACAAAATCCGCATGCATCTTAGCTGCTCGCTCAATTGGGTGCAGTTGGCCTGCTTCAGAATTATACCAATTTACAAACTGAGCCATTTTGTCATTCAGTGAGGTGTAATCAGGTGGGGAAGTGGTAGCACCTGAAATCAGTATGTTTCGCTGTCTGTAATGTCCGGCATTGTCATCATCAATATTTTTAAGAATCAGTTGGTGGATGTTCCGGATTTGCCATTCAGAAAAAGGTTCTAGTTTCTTGATGATATCTTCAACATAGTAGATCGCATTGCGGTGGTTAATTGCTTCGAAGTGTTCTCTAAGCGTTTTACCGCCAACAGGGCTTTGTTGCACAAACCTATCTGTAAAGGGTTTTTCAGCGATATAATTTTCAAATGAAGAAGCCTACACACAAAATCTACCGCACAACCAATTGGCCCGCATATAACCGAGCACTCATGAGTCGCGGAAATATTGCCATTTGGTTTGATCCTGCTACGCAATGGTATGCGCCATCAAAAGGCAAACAAGGGCGAAATCAAACCTACTCCGACGCAGCCATCCAATGCTGCTTAATGATTAAATCCTTATTCCGTCTGTCTTTACGTATGGTCACTGGCTTTGTGCAAAGTCTGATTAAACTTTGCGGATTAAATTGGATAGCTCCAGATTACACCACGCTTTGTAGAAGACAAAAGCATATTGATATTGTAATCAGCTACCAAAAAAGTAGCGATGGGCTGCATCTACTCATGGACTCTACAGGCATGAAGTTTCTAGGTGAGGGCGAATGGAAACGCAAGAAACATGGACCTGAATATCGTCGCCAATGGCGTAAACTTCATATTGGTATAGATGCTAAAACCCTGCAAATACGAGCAGTTCAGCTTACAACCAATAATGTCAGTGATTCACAGGTGCTTGGTGATTTACTTAATCAGATTCCACAAGATGAGCGGATTAACTCTGTTTATACCGATGGAGCTTATGACACCAAGCAATGCCGTCAGGTCATTGCAGATCGGCAAGCGCATGCGGTGATTCCACCTAGAAAAAATGCGAAACCATGGAAAGATACAAAGAGTAGCTCGCTAGAGCGAAATGAATTACTTCGAACAATTAAACGTTTAGGCAGGACACTATGGAAAAAATGGTCAGGCTATCATCGGCGAAGTTTGGTTGAAACTAAGATGCATTGCATCAAATTATTAGGAGATAAACTCAGTGCAAGGAGTTTTGATAGCCAAGTGAATGAGATCCATGCACGTGTAGCAGTCCTTAACAGATTTACGGAATTAGGTCGACCACTTACCCAAGTTACGCCTTAAATTTGGCTCAATTAGGGGCGCTTTGCATTTCAAATCTTTGTGCAACAAAGCCGTTTAAAGGCGCGCTGAAAGGCACTTTGTTCTGAATAGCAAAGCAGCAGGGCAATCTCCTGTAAACTCAGGTGTGGGTCTTTTAGATATTCAGTTGCCAGCATAAAGCGAACTTCCTGTACCCGTTCCTGAAAAGTGGCATTTTGCTGTTGCAGGTGGCGTTGAAGCTGCCGAACCGAGACTCCCAGTTTCTTCGCAATAAAGTCGATCTGGTATTGGTTCTTTTGCAGGCCTGTCGAAATGGCATGTTGCAAGCGTTGATCAAGTTGGGTCGAGTTGGGTAATTTGTCCAGAAGCGCCTGTGCCTGCTGTAAAAGTAGTTGCTGTAAGGTGTGGTCTCCATTCCTCAGTGGCTTGAATGCCTCAGCCACAGGCAAAATTAGTTGGGTTCTGGGTTGGTCAAAGCGCACACGGCACTGAAAATATTGTTCATAAACAGAAATATTCTTTGGTGCAGAATTTAAAAAATGGACTTCATGCAGATTGATGCCTTCACCCGACATAAACAGTTTAAGGAACTGTATCATCAAGGCAATCGCAATCTCATCGGTCAGTTGGGTGGGATTGGGTTCGGGTGCTTCCCAGCGAATCGAGACATATGGATGGTCGAATTCCACCAGTAGCGGGCTGCCATCATAAATAAGACGGTGAAAGTCCTGGTAGCGTGCCATGGCCTCACCCAGATTTTCACAGGACAGGGCTAGGTAGGCGATAATTCCCAAATGCTTGGGTTGGACATATGCGGCAATTTCCAGTCCCAAACCTGTCCGTGGATGGAGACGGTTTAAGTCTTCAAGCAGGTCGCGCCAGATCACGTAATCAAAGCGTTCTAGGTTCTGAACCTGTTGTAATTGTCCAGGTATTTCTAGACCTTTCGCCTCACAGTAGGCTTTTAGCAGGTGTCCTAAACCACCATAAACCGAGCCTGTATAATTCTTGAGTTGAGACATCCTGTCTACTCCTTATTCTGTCGTGTTTTGTCAATATAAATATATCGTATCGTCAATACTTCGCCTACAAAAATTTATATCTTTAAAAAAATAAGGAAACATTTGGAGAAAACCATGTTGAAGGGTTTTGTTGCAGGTTTGGTGATTGCAAACGGTTATGAATGGTTTGCCCATAAATATCTACTGCATGGGGTTCACCGTAAAGGCAAGCCACGTTTCAGCCCAACGCCAAAACAGATGGAATCGCACTGGGCACACCACCGTGAAGTGCGCAAGCAGGGCTTTTCTGATGATTGTTATGTCGAGGGTCTGGACAACTGGCGTACGCGCAATGAGTTAATGTCACTTGCTGTAGCCGCAGGTGTGCTAAGTGTTGTGTTCTATCCTTTTTCAAAAGGCATGGCGCTTGCAGCGATTTATAGTGCGGGGAATTATTATTATGTTCATCGCCGTGCCCATCTTGAGCCTGATTGGGCGAAGCGTACAATCCCGTGGCACTATGATCACCACATGAACTCGAACCAAGATGCAAATTGGTGTGTTACTCGTCCTTGGTTTGATTATGTGATGGGGACGCGTGTGGTGTCTTCAGCAGATTTGAAAGAGGACAATCCGCTAGGTATCAAGTTACCAGCCCCTATTTCTAAAGCGCTTAGTCATGCAATTGAATCCGTATTTCCAGCAAAATGGGTCGAGCAAAAGCCAAAACTGGTTAAGCCTCCTGTCGTAGAACAAGAGCAAAGTGAATCAGTCGCTTAACTTATAGGTTAAGGGTAAATAAGCCAGACAAAGTTTTATTTTGACAATTCACGACAATAAAGATGAGCTTGTCGTGAATTGTCAATAAAATTGGATTTTAATGTCAATATTTATGCTGAGTTTCTCGCTACCTTAGCTCAAGCCTTTTTATTGCTTAATATTTATCCAGATTTGCTGTATTTTGTTTACCCTCTAGCGTTGTATAAACGCAGTTTCCATACCTTG
Source organism: Acinetobacter sp. 22323 (assembly GCF_052044895.1). Classification (NCBI taxonomy): domain Bacteria; kingdom Pseudomonadati; phylum Pseudomonadota; class Gammaproteobacteria; order Moraxellales; family Moraxellaceae; genus Acinetobacter; species Acinetobacter sp. 22323. Next base: position 194,121 of record NZ_JBQEOL010000002.1, read on the forward strand.
TTCCGCAAGGTATTTTTTTGCCTGTTAGTTTTGTAAGCTCAAACCTGTCAAAAGATAGAGTGTATTACTATCTTTAAAATTGGGTGAGTACTGGAAGCATATTTTTTGATTAGGTTGAATTTGAGCCATGATTGGCAAATGTTTAGCAACAGCGCGATTACGTGCAAAAACAAAAATCTGTCCTTGTTCTGTTTTAAACTCATATAGTATTTGAGTCCAATTACCATTCTTTGAATAATGCTCAATGCTTTGGTATTGATTGAAAATCTTACCAAGAAAACAATAAGCTGAATGGGTATTTCGTCTAGCAGAAAGATAGAAATCAAGAGTATGGCCACGTTGGTCATCTGCACGGTATAGATATGCCCATTTGCCATTCACTTTTACGTAAGTTTCATCCAGATGCCATAAATGTCGATCTGTAGGATTACGCCAATACCAACGTAAACGTTTTTCCATTTCTGGAGCATAACGCTGAACCCAGCGATAAATTGTGGTGTGATCAACATTCACTCCACGTTCAGCGAGCATTTCCTGAAGTTCACGATAGCTGATGCCATATTTACAATACCAACGAACAGCCCAAAGAATGATTTCACCTTGAAAGTGCCGACCGTGGAAGGGATTCATCTACTGTATCTCGAAATAAATAAGATATTTAGCTTATCATGTCAGCCTATTTGCAACAGTGCCGAAAAATTCCAGTATGCCGCATAGCCGCAAAGGGCCGGAATTGACGTAAGCAAATGCGTACAAGATCGGATAAAAACCGTCCCCTTTTTATCCGCAGAAATTGGGGATATTTTCTTACCGGAGAAGGCTGACAACATTGAAGAAAGTTTTAATTTGATTAAGAAACAATCAATTTTATTGGCGGAATATATCAAAACAGTTTAAAAAAAAGCCGACTTGTTTCCAAGTCAGCTTTTCGACATCGTCGAGCATTATCACTATAACACAAGCATCTGATTTTTATATATTTAAAATATACGTTTCGTATAAGCTCTATTATGTTAAATGGGAGGGAGGGAGCAAAATAAGTTAACATTTTGCTTCCGGTCACATTAAGCTAGAGTTTTATTTAAATAAAGCTATTTAGTAATCATTAAATTAATTAAAATCTAAATCTAACACCAGCTCCATATAACCAACCTTTCTCAGAGTTTGATTCTATTTGCCACGACGTTTCATCATTACCTTTTGAATACTCATAGGCAATGTCGATATACGGCATGATCTTTTTACTGATTTCATAGCGAGTTTCAAGCCCTGCGGTTGCTCTGCTTAAACCAGTTTTTTTCGCATATTTAGAGTCATCACTAAAGATCGCATCCAACTCTAAATAAGTTTGAATAATCAACTTTTGCGTAATCAGAAAATCACGTTCCGTTTCTAGGCTAAAGCCCGCATAACTGTCTTCTCCTGCATAGAGATAAGCATCAGTTTCAAAGAAATATGGTGCCATACCATGTAAGCCAATCACTGCATCAACATTTTCTTCGGTGTCTTTGCGATGATCATCGAGTTCAACTTTTTCACTGCGATAACGTGCACCAATCTGTGCATCCCAAAAGTCTGAAATCATACGGCTATATAAAAGTTTGGCATCATAATGTGCATCATGCGATTCTTCTTTATCGGCATGAACTTTAATAAAAACCTTATTTTCATCTGTGCCAATACGGGTTTCAAACTCTGACTTTAAACCGCCTGTGCCATCTTCATTGACAAACCACTTATTATCCACCGTCGTAATCGCATAAATTTGCGCACCGTGTTCTGAGCGATGATCATAATGCGAACTCTGCTGAGTATTCGCATCTGGTACATGATGTAAATGATTAACCGTAGATGTTGCCTGATGTTGTGCATGATTCATCTGACCATGGTTCATTTTCCCCATCATCTGCATGTGTTGTGCATGCTCTTGTGCAGAATGTTGTGAATGATTCATCTCAGACATGGCTTGATGATTCATTGATGGCATATTTTTCCCATTATTCTGAGTAGTTGAATGATGCCCTTCGTGCGCCACACTTAAGGTCGTTAAACTCAATACCGCAACAGAAAAAATCGCTTTCAATACAAAATTAGTGATGTGCATGTTCAGCTCCTTTTTGCTCAGTTACTTGTTGAGTTTGAGTCGAATTTGGGCACTGTTGCAAATAGAGATTTGAGTCGATGATGTTCCCTTTAAAAAGTACTTAGAGACCGAAAACCCTGTTGATTAGACACACTTCACCCTGAGGCTGACCATAATAAAATG
>NZ_JBQEOL010000002.1:196436-251886 GCF_052044895.1 Acinetobacter sp. 22323
GAGTAGCTCGCTAGAGCGAAATGAATTACTTCGAACAATTAAACGTTTAGGCAGGACACTATGGAAAAAATGGTCAGGCTATCATCGGCGAAGTTTGGTTGAAACTAAGATGCACTGCATTAAATTATTAGGAGATAAACTCAGCGCAAGGAGTTTTGGTAGCCAAGTGAATGAGATCCATGCACGTGTAGCAGTCCTTAACAGATTTACGGAATTAGGTCGCCCACTTACCCAAGTTACGCCTTAAATTTGGCTCAATTAGGGGCGCTTTGCATTTCAAATCTTTGTGCAACAAAGCCGTTCAGAAGGGTTAGTAGGATGCAGTAATCTTAACCGAGAATGCTCGCTAACAGATACTGACCTGACACATATCTTGGGTCATTTTATATTGATGACTGACCGTCAGGGGATGACTTTCGGCAGTGGCTTACAGTGGAAAGGCAAAATAGAAAGCACAACCCAGAATCCTGGTGATTTCACCACGATAGGTGGACTGAATGCTCATTTAATTCGTAGTATTAAACCTGTACAAATGACTGCTGATGCCCAAAATTCATGGATTGACCCGGAAACAAAACAAATTACCAATACACCAGGTTATCTATTCAGAGTAGGTGACTCTACTACCGAGAAACTCAAGATTGAACAAGGTCGCTTATATAATGATTATATGATTGCTGGTAAAGAGCGTTTTTATAAGGTTTTGACCGGTAAGAGTGTGAGTTATAACTTAAATGAGAGTGAAAAACGTGAGCTAGGTCTGTGGCAGCAAACCGGGGGAACACTGAATTTTGCTGGTACGATGGATCTTTATAAAATCTATCCAATCACACATTTGGACCGAAGGGTTTTCACGACTCAAAATAATGTAAGAAATCAAGAAAATTATTTTTTCCCGCTTTATGGAAATTTAAAATTTACCTTAACAAATGATTCAAACAGAATAATTAATTTGGGCATTGTGATTGATGAAAATGGTGATATTCGTACGAATATTAAACCTGCTACAGCAAAAGTTGATGAATGTAGTGCTGAATACAATCCATCTACAATGCAAACAACCTATTTGGTCGAGGATTCTGAGGATACGGATGCGGTAGAAACAGTACAACAATATCGTATTGGAACCGTTTCACGTGCCTTTGTACCTGCAGCTGTGAGAAAGAAAACAGACAATACACTTTCTATTCGTATGGTTTTCGCTAATGAGGAATTAGGCGATTTGAACGGTGCTCTCATTGGTATGAATTCCACCATCAAGACCTCAACTGATGGTTCTTCCGAATCCATAGTGGTAGGGGGAGCATTAGTGAATTTGACTGATTTATTTAATGTGAGAGTAACAGGTGACGGTACGAATACTCCTAAACCGACGATCAGTTTGACAGACTCTGAAGGGAATACGGTAAAATGGGCAAATAGCTTTGCTAGCTTTAGCCAAGTTTATGGTAAACAGAATCCTTCTGATGAAAGTGTTAAGAGATTATCCAAACTTGCAGGAGGTACAGTTAGCCTGACCGCTGCTGAATGCTATAAAGTAAAAGCGAAATCCTAATATAAAAAATTCAATAAAAAACCAGTCGCATCGACTGGTTTTTTATTATTTGGTTCAGCTATTTTTCCAGACGGGCCATGTTGTTACATGAACCCTTCAAGCGGAAGCCAAGACACAAACTTTAATAGGGCTTTTTGATGCCATTTCATTTTCGGTTCTTTGGTCAAAGTTTTAATTTCACCATTCGGTTGCTGGATCTTCCAGTTGATATTCTGATTGGCATCTAATACCAGCTTATAAGCATATTTACTTAAGTTCTGATCCATGGTTTTATGCACAGCTTGTGCTAAGGAAGGGCTATTGAGTAATACACCAATCTCTGTATTTAGATAGGCTGAACGCGGGTCAAAGTTAAAAGAACCAATAAATACCTGTTTCTCATCTAAGGCCATCAGTTTTGCGTGTAAACTGGAACGACTCAGACCTTTCAAGCTCACTTTAGCCTTGTCAGCAATTTCCTTGGTATTGGCATTCAGGTTTGCTGCATCTGGCGCCGCTAGAAATTCGTACAACTGTACATCATGTTCCAGTAAATCTTTACGGTACTTAGAATAAAAAGCATGCACAACAGGAACGTCATTGGCTTTATAAGAATTGGTGAGTACTCGAATCTTTATATCTTTTTGAGCCAGACTTTTGAGCCGTTCTGCACCTTCTTTTTCTGGTACAAAATAAGCAGAGACAATATCTACACTTTGTTCAGGTTTTTCCAGATGCTGTAACAACTGGAAATTCAGGTGTTCTTCTTTTTTTGCCTTGGACTTGATCTTGGTAGGCGGGTCTTTGACTACTTCTGCTTCAACCCAATCCAGCTGGATATTATGATCAAGCCATTTATCAAAAGCCTTAGACCTGTTAGCTAAGTCGAGGTAGTTTTGTACTCGTGGGTCATCCTGATGTGCTTTTAGCTGCTGTTTAAGGCTTTCAAAGCGTAGGCTATGGTGACGTGGATTAACAATATTCCGCACTGGATAGGCATAGTCATCATTCCAGTATTCATCAAAGGAATGGATAATCTCATCTGAGGCAGCACCAACCAGCAACACATCTACATCGGAAAATTGATAGGCATCACTTACATTGTAATACTGATTACTCATATTACGTCCGCCAATCAAGGCAATCTGATTATCTGCAATAAAGCTCTTGTTGTGCATACGACGATTGATACGTTTCAAATCCAGTACCATATCCATGGCACGATGCTGGCGGAAGCGATAGGGATTATATAAGCGAACATCGATATTTTGATGCTGATCCAATGCCAGATAAATGCCTTCCATCTTCTTGGCATTGTTGTCATCAATCAGGAGGCGGACCTTTACTCCACGGTCGGCGGCCTGAATAATGCCATTTAAGGCCAGTGCGCCAATCCGGTCATTGTCCCAAATATAATATTGCAGATCTAAAGTCTGCTCGGCCTTATGAATCAGTTGCATACGGGCTGCAAGTGCTTCAAGTGGATCATAGAGAACATGATATCCAGTCAAACCTAGATATTGATCACGTAAAGGTTGAACAATTTTAGCCAGGGAAGTCTGTGAAGTATCAGTTTCAAAGGCAGTATGTGAAGGTCGTTCTACCTGCGGAGGAAGCGTGCTGCAGGCAGGGATCCCCAGAACAAGGCTCAAACCCAGTAAAACAGCAGATTTATATGGAGTATTACGTCGGGAAGTGACCATGGGCTGGTCAGCCTTGGAGCGGGGAGCATTCGTCATATGAATCTAAGCGTGATAAATTAGGTTTGAGTATAATTGCCAGCTGTGAAAAGATAAATACAGAGCAGAGAATGTACTAAAGAACTGGACAAGGCGAAATTATGGGGAATATCGATTCCGTGATCTTATATTTCTATATCGGAATGGCGATTTTGGCGCTGTGGTGTATATCGCAGGCGTGGATCAGTCAGTCACATACCCAGACGATTCATCCCTTTAAAGCCTTTACCCATCTGCTCGCTTATTATCTATCTTATCTACTGATTCCTTTATTTTTCTTTAGTATTTATGGCGGTTTTAATGGATATTATTCCATTCATGAGGCAGTATTTATCTGTCTGCTCAGTGGGGTACTGTGTTATGCACGTTTTATTGAGCCGCATTTAATCCAGATCAAGACTACTCGTTATCAGATTAATACTGATAAAAAAATGCGGCAACCTGTTCGTATTGCTTTAATTGCGGATTTGCATATTGGTTTATTTTCTGGTCATGAACGTCAGCTAAAACAAATTGTACATAAATTAAATCAGCAGCAGCCTGATTTGGTAGTGGTCGCAGGTGACTGGACCTATGAACCGGAAGATACCCTGACCCAAGAACTCGCCATTCTGCAGGAAATTCAGGCACCGGTATATTCTGTGAATGGTAACCATGATGAGCAGTACCCGGGACCGCCCATTCAAGAGTTATTACATACTGCTCTAGTAAGCAATAATGTTATAGATATTGAAGGGCAAATTGTTGAATTTGATGAATTTCGCCTGGTGGGTATTGGTGATCTCTGGGCGGGTAAAGCGGATATGCGGTTCTTGCCAGAGTTGCCGCAAGATAAGCCCTGGGTGATCCTGTCACATAACCCGGATACGGTAGACATGGTGCCGAAATTGCCAAGCCGGCCATTGATGCTTTCTGGACATACGCATGGCGGGCAAGTGGAATTACCGTGGTTGACGGACTATGTGATGAAACGGGTGTCAATTCTCGGACATAAGCGCGGCTTATATCGACATGAACATGCCGATGTATTTGTCACTGTCGGAACAGGTCTGGTGGGTGTACCTTTCCGTTTTCGTGTACCACCCACCATCGATATCATTGAGTTGATATAAATGATTTGGCGGATTTCAGTATCTAGCCAACCATCCAGATAATTAGCAGAATCAGAAGAATAATACCTGCAATGATCCAGATCAGATGCGGTCCATTTTTTGCAGTGACCGGTTCAGCGACTTTTTCCTGTAACTCTTGGGTCGACTCTGGAATGGGTGGGCGGGTAGCATGATCTTGTGTAGCACTTGCAGGGATGGAGACTGCAATAGAGTCGGTTAGCGCTTCAGTCTTCAGCTGTGGATTAATGGTGACATCATCACTAAATCTTGCGCCTTGTGTCTGTACCTGTAAGGCAGCATCATGCTCCATCACGATCGCGGCAATCACTTCAAGCGCCTGCTGTTGGTCTAATGGCGTATGTTGAACAATATATTGGATGGCTTCGGTTTTCTTATCTTCTTCCAGTAAGACCACAATATGAACCAGCTGGTCTTCGGTCAAATATTCGATTGGATCCTGCATATCTTATCCTTTTCGTTATGAATCCGTTTCTGTATTGTTCCGTAAATAGAGGAGGAGAAATAGCAGTTTTTTGTTGCACACCAAATTTCGGAAATAAAAAAGCCAGTGCATTCACACTGGCTTTTTAGAGGGTAATCCTAGAATTAGATCTGATTGTTTACATCATCATTCTTGGTTTCACGAATCAGCAGGAATGCCAACAGTGACAGGATAGAGGCTGCTGTCAGGTAATAACCCACGGCAGATAAACCATATTGTGTTGCCAGCTTGGTTGCGATTAAAGGCGCAAAAGATGCACCGAAGATGCCTGCCAAGTTGAAGGTCAAAGCGGAACCTGTATAACGTACTGAAGTCGGGAAGATTTCAGACAATACGGTACCAATTGGGCCATAAGTTAAGCCCATGATCGCAAGTCCGATACACAGGAACAGGAATACGATAACTGTACTGCCTGATTCAAGCATGTCGGCAAAGAAGATACCGAAGATCGCAGAAACGATACATACACCGATTGAAGTCGCTTTACGACCGAACTTTTCTGCGAATACAGCAGATAATGGAATGAATGCAGCAAAGCATAGCGTTGCAACTAATTGCAACTGAAGAAATTCTTCACGTGAATAGCCTAGCTGCTTAGTACCCCATTGCAGCGCAAAGACAGTTGTTAAGTAAAATACAACAAAGGTACAGATAGCTGCAATTGTACCCAGTACTAACATTTTAGAATGTTTTTTAAATACTTGAACAAAAGGTACGTTTACTTCTTTTTGCTTGTCCAAAACGTTCTGGAATGCAGGTGTTTCATGTAGTTTTAAACGAATCCAAAGACCTACAATAACAAGAAGCGCACTTGAAATGAATGGAATACGCCAGCCCCAAGCCATGAAGTCAGCTTCAGACATCAATGCACCGAGCGTCAAGAATGAGCCAGTTGCCAGGATAAAGCCAATTGGTGCACCCAGTTGCGGGAACATACCATACCAGGCACGTTTACCTTCAGGTGCATTTTCAGTTGCAAGTAAGACCGCACCTGACCATTCACCACCCAGACCAAGGCCCTGACCTAAACGGCATAATGCCAAAAGCAAAGGCGCTACAATACCAATTTGAGCATAAGTTGGCAGTAGGCCAATCGCTACAGTAGACAGTCCCATGGTCAGCAAGGCAGCGACCAGAGTAGCTTTACGACCAATTCTGTCGCCGAGGTGACCAAACAATGCCGCACCGATCGGACGCGCAATAAAGGCAATTGCGAAAGTCGCAAGTGACTGGATCGTTGCGGTCATTGGGTCTGTACTTGCCGGGAAGAACAAATAAGGGAAAATAATGACAGCGGCAGTGGCATAAATATAGAAATCGAAGAACTCGATTGTAGTGCCTACTAAACTCGCTGTTAAAACGCGGAATTTTGAGTTTTGTGCTGGCTGAGCAGCAGAATTTGACGACGCCATGAATGACCTTACACTTACTAAAAATAAAAGAACTTAGTTTTAAAAGCGTAATCTTTTTAAAAAAGGCGTAATTTCTTAAAAAAACAACTGCAATCTTCTCAATTCAACTCGCTCAGGGTCACTGAAATGGAGAATGAGAGGATTAAATCACGTAAAGATAGATAGACAGAAAATGTGATCCTGCGCCTATCAATACAAAAATGTGCCAGATAGCGTGCGTATATCTTACTCTTTTTAATGCATAAAACAATGCACCCACCGTATAAGCAAGTCCCCCAATGATGAGAAAGGTTAAAGATTGTACTGATAAATATTTTTGCATATCATCAATAACTAACAGTGCAAGCCAGCCCATTGCGAGATAAGCAAACAGGGAAAGTTTCTGAAAACGATGAATGAAAATGAACTTGAATAGTGTTCCAAGGACAGCAATGATCCATAAAGCAATCAACAAATACTGGGCTTTGGCCGTTGGAATGGCAATTGCCAGAAAGGGGGTATAAGTACCGGCAATCAGATAATAGATCGCAGTATGGTCAATTTTTTTATAGAAATAACGTCGGTCTGCAGTTGTGGCCATGTGATACAGCATGGATGCAGAAAAAAGTACAATCATGCTCAGTGCATAAACCCATAAGCCAATCCATTGACCCGTACTAAGATAAGAGCCTTTAATCACCAGTAAAATACCGGCAATTACTGACAAGGCAGCACCTACACCGTGACTGATGTAGTTGATGCGCTCTTCGACAGCATCATAATCCTGGAGTAGTGGTGCATTTGACATAGTTATCATTCTTCTTAAATATACAAATGTATAGTAATTCAATTTTGCTTTTAGGGTAAGAACATTTACACTTTAACGGCAATTCATTTCAGGTTTCTTTTATGTCCATTTTGGCTTCTCTCTCGGTTCAAGAACAGCAATTTCTGGATACTTTCCAGCAAGCTATTGAAACAGATCAATTTGATCGTCTGATTTTAAGTCAGTATAAGGGCGAACTGGAACAACTGGAGAAAATGACCTTACGCGTCATTTGGCTGAATGAGCAAAAAGTACTGAGTTGTCTGTACAGATATAAAACCCAGGACGTCACTAAAAATTATCCTTTAATTGAGGCTTTGTCTCAGGTCACTGAATTATTGGCCTGTTGCAAGCAGGCCAATCTCATCACTACAGCCGAAGAATTGCAGCTGAAAAAAAACAAGAAAAAAATCATGCTGACCCGCAGCAAAACTCAACCTGTCGTTAAATCCAAAACTGCTGAACAGGGCCATGACCGGGTCAAGCAGCGTTATGTGGATCAGGACAGTGTGTTTCTGCAGCATCTCGGCATTACTGATCAGCAAGGTCAGGTCATTCCGAGCATGGCGCGCAAGTGGAAACAGATTAACAAGTTTGTGGAAATTTTCTCGAATGCGCTTTCGCAGATTAAAGCCTCTCAGGAAGGTCTGCAGGTAGTAGATTTTGGTTCAGGTAAGGGCTATCTGACTTGTGCCTTGTATGACTATATGCAAAAGCATGGACAGACACCGTGGGTGACGGGTGTAGAACTGAATCCGAAAATGGTCGAGTTTTGTCAGAAGGTGGCAGACCAATCCCAGTTTAACCAGCTCGATTTCTTCCAGGGTGATGTGCGCACCTATGAGCCTGAGCATCTGGATGTGATGATTGCCTTACATGCTTGTGATGTGGCCACGGATTTTGCCATTCATACCGGCATTCGTCTGAATGCGCAGATCATCATGTGTGCCCCATGTTGTCACAAGGAACTACGCCCACAGTTACAGGCGCCAAAAGTTTTGAGTCCAATGCTGCAATTCGGGATTCATGCGGGCCAGCAGGCAGAAATGCTGACAGATACTATTCGTGCCTTGTTGCTGAAAGCCTATGGTTATGAAACTAAAGTATTCGAATTTGTTGCGCTTGAGCATACCAGTAAAAACAAAATGATTCTGGCGGTGAAGCGCAAGGACGATCAGGAACCGGATCAGGACGTGCTGAATCAGATTCAGGCTTTGAAAGAGATGTATGGGATTCAGAAACACTCCCTTGAATTATTGCTCAAGGATGAATGGGATCAACAGGGGATTGGTTGTAAATGCTAAATCATGCTGAGCTAAAAATTGTTGCAGGCACTTGGGCCGAGCTGGCTGCCGCAGCCAGACTGATTCGCGAAGCTGTGTTTATTCAGGAACAGCATATTGCATCGGAAGATGAATGGGATGCAGAAGATAAGCTGTGCACCCATTTTGTGGCTTATCTGCATGATCAACCGGTTGCCACAGCCCGACTATTAACAAGTAATAGTATCGGTCGTGTTGCAGTACTGAAATCAGCGCGTGGTTTCAAGATCGGTCAGCAGTTAATGCAGGCAGTGATTGACTATGCATGCGCTGAAGGACGGCAGTTTATCAAACTTTCCTCTCAAGTCCACGCTATCGGCTTTTATCAGGTTTTGGGTTTTCAGCTACAGGGTGATGAATATCTAGACTGTGGAATTCCACATATCGATATGTATTTACAACTTTAAAGATTCATTTTCAGATATAAAAAAGCGAGGCATGAACCTCGCTTTTTTTATCGTAAGATCTTAATGATCATGTGCACCATGTTCGGTATCCATATGGGCATGTTCATCTGCTGACATATGCTGTTCTTCAGCAGCTGTTGATTGCGGTTCAGTACCTTGTTGAGCTGCTGCACGTGCTTCACGATCTGCCTGAGCTTTGGCAATGGCTTCTTCTGACATGGTTGGGGCATTTTTAAATGCGTGTTGCTGGGTATCCTGTTTCTTCTGCTGGCTTGGCATGTAGTCCGGTTCATTGCTGACAGCTAACCAGAAGATAAACATGAATATACCACCAATTATGCAGAAGATAATCAGTGCTCTCCAACCCCAAGGCGAATTTTCAGGAGTATTTTGATCAGACATGGTATGAACCCAAAGAGGATATAGAATCTATGTTACTTTATAACATAGATTGGCTGAAAAGCAGACTGGATTTGCACTGTAAAATATGATCATTTTTTCAGTAGACTTATAAAAAGAGGAGCTGAACGCTCCTCTTTATTCTGTGCGAATTAGATTAGAAAGTTTCAGCAGCAGAAACCTTATTTTTTAACAGTGCCGGTGCTTTAAAGCGTTCACCATATTTTTTTTCCAGTACATTGGCACGTGCCAAGGCCTTCGCCAGTCCATACTGATTTAAATACTGCACTGCACCACCGGTCCAGGCAGGGAAGCCAATGCCAAAGATCGAGCCAATATTTCCTTCTGCAGTTGACTGCAACACGCCTTCTTCCAGGCAACGTACGGTATCCAGTGCCTGTACAAACAGGAAGCGTTCAATCATCTCCTGCTCAGAAATCTCGGTATTTTTATTCCAGTGACTGAGGCCTGACCAGAGTTGTTTTTTCCCACCTTCAGGATAGTCATAAAAGCCCGCGCCAGCTGCCTTTCCTTTGCGATTAAACTGGTGAATCATGGTTTGAATGACTGCATCGGCAGGTGAGGCCTGACGTTCTTTACCTTCTGCCTGAAGTACCTTGCGCGTTTCATTGCTAACATGCTCGGTCAGGGTTAAGGACACTTCATCCTGAACTGCCAATGGACCAACGGGCATACCAGCTTTTAAAGCAGCCATTTCAATACGTGCTGGATGCACACCTTCTGACAGCAGACGCAAACCTTCTTGTACAAAAGTACCAAAGACACGGCTAGTAAAGAAACCACGACTGTCATTCACGACGATTGGCAACTTGCCGATCTGCTGCACGAAATCAAAAGCTTTGGCGAGGGTTTCGTCTAAGGTATTTTGCCCCCTGATGATTTCTACCAGCTGCATTTTATCCACCGGACTAAAGAAATGCAGACCGATAAATTTATCTTGATCCTTACTTGCCTGTGCCAGATTGCTAATTGGTAAGGTCGAAGTATTTGATGCCATTACGCCGTCGGCAGCCAGATATTGTTCTGCTTCCTGAATCACCTGAGCTTTCAGTTCCTGATTTTCAAAGACCGCTTCGATGATCAGGTCACAGCCCGTCAAATCTTCTGTGTTTGCAGTGGGATGAATCAGATTTAAAATCTGTTCGCGCTGTCCAGCTGTAAGTCGACCTTGACTGACTTTCTTGTCCAGCAGTTTCTGGCTATAGGCTTTGCCTTTTTCAGCAGCTTCGATCGAGATATCTTTTAGAACGACCTGAATACCTCTGCTGGCGGTGACATAAGCAATTCCAGCGCCCATCATCCCTGCACCCAAAATCCCAACTTTCTTGGCTTGCCATTTGGCACAATCTTTTGGGCGATGAACCCCGGATTTAATACTGTTCATGCCATGCCAGAAGGTGCCGATCATGTTTTTCGATATCTGACCGGTCGCCAGATAGGTGAAATAACGGGATTCAATACGGAGGGCTGTATCGACATCGACCTGCGCACCTTCAACTGCTGCAGACATAATCGCTTCAGGTGCTGGATAACAAGCTTTGGTTTTATCACGTAGCATCGCAGGAGCAATTGCCAGCATTTGTGCCACTGCTGGCGTGGATGGTGAGCCGCCTGGAATCTTGTAGCCTTTTTCATCAAAAGGTTGTACGGATTTAGGATGGGCTTTAATGCATACAACTGCTTTTTCCAGCAGCTCATCAGGGCTATCAGCCGTGTCATGAATCAAGCCCAATGCTTTAGCTTTTTCTACACCGAGCTGCTTACCTTCCATCAATAAAGGAAGAGCGGTTTGCAAACCCAGCAAACGAACAGTGCGGACTATGCCGCCACCACCGGGTAGCAGACCTAAAGTCACTTCAGGTAAACCAAATTTGCTTTTTGGATCATTCAAGGCAATCCGGTGGTGGGCACACAGGGCAATTTCCCAGCCACCGCCAAGAGCGGTGCCGTTCAAGGCTGCAACCACCGGAATACCACGGGTTTCGATATAGCGCAGCTGTACTTTCATCTCTTCAATCATGTTGAAGAATTCAGTGGCATGTTCTGGTGTAGCTTGAATCAGTTCATCCAGATCACCGCCAGCGAAAAAAGTCTTTTTGGCTGAACGGAAAATAATTCCGGAAATTTCATCATCTACTTTAAGCCTATCGACAACTTCGCTAAGTGCAGTGCGAAAGTCGGCATTCATGGTGTTAGCAGACTGGTTTGGAGAGTCAAAAGTCAGAACAACAATATTGTCCGCTGTTTTTTCAAATTGAATGGCGCTCATGGTTCTCTCCTTAAACCAGTTCAATAATAGTGGCAATACCCATGCCGCCACCGACGCATAAAGTTGCTAATCCACGTTTTTTACCCTGGCGTTCCAGCTCATCTAACAAAGTACCGAGAATCATGGCACCGGTTGCACCCAGTGGATGTCCCATGGCAATGGCGCCACCGTTAACATTGACTTTGGCTGGATCAACGTTGAGTTCTTTAATAAAGCGCATAACGACTGCGGCGAAGGCTTCATTGACCTCAAACAGGTCAATATCATCAATGCTGAGACCAGCTTTAGCCAAAGCTTTACGTGCAGCCGGGGCAGGGCCGGTGAGCATAATGGTTGGATCAGCGCCCACCAGAGCCGTTGACAAGACTTTGGCACGCGGTTTCAGGTTCTGCTCTTTAACAGCCTGTTCTGAAGCAAGCAGGACCAAGGCAGCACCATCCACGATGCCAGAAGAATTTCCCGCATGGTGCACATGATTGACTGTACCGACTTCTGGATATTTTTGCAGGGCAATTGCATCAAAGCCCATCTGTCCCATGGTGGCAAAGCTTGGGTTGAGTTTGCTGAGTGTTTCAATTGTCGTATTCGGTTTAATGAACTCATCTTTATCCAGAATCACCACACCAGCTTTATCTTTAACTGGCACAATCGATTTATCAAAATGACCACTGGCCTGAGCTGTTGCCGCTTTTTTCTGGGACTGTTCTGCAAAACTATCTACATCATCACGGCTATAACCATCAATGGTCGCGATCAGGTCGGCACCAATGCCTTGTGGAATAAAATCACAAGCCATATTGGTTTCAGGATCGAGCGCCCAAGGGCCGCCATCCGAACCCATCGGTACGCGGGACATGGATTCGACTCCACCCGCAACCACTAAATCCTCCCAACCTGAACGGACTTTTTGTGCGGCCATATTGACTGCTTCCAGACCAGAAGCGCAGAAACGGTTAATCTGTACACCAGCCACATCGTTATCCCAACCCGCTGCAATTGCTGCAGTTTTGGCAATATCAGCACCTTGGTCACCAATCGGAGTGACACAGCCCAAGACAATGTCATCAACCTTGGAGGTATCTAAGGAATGACGCTCTTTCAGTTCATTGAGCAGGGTAGTGAGTAAACTGATCGGTTTGACTTCATACAAGGATCCATCCTTTTTTCCCTTGCCACGTGGTGTGCGAATGGCATCGATGATATAGGCCTCGCTCATACAATTTCCCTTTTTTGAATGAATAAGATTTGTTCTAATCATTTTGAGTGTAATGATTCTTTAACTAAGCGCAATGACGAGAACGGACCAGGTCATTTGAGCAATCTGGTCAATGGCGATGATTCAAGAAAAAGATCAGACGAAAAAATGCCCAAGTCTGGAGCTTGGGCATGAACTGAGATTAGCAAAAGAGCTAATATTGAATATGAAGAGAATGTGGCTTAATGGTAACCATGTAATTGGCGATATAAACCTGGTGTTACACCGGTCCATTTTTTGAAAGCACGATGGAAGGTGCTGGTTTCACTAAAACCAACTTGCTGCGCGACATCTTCCAGGGTTAAATCTGGATTTAACAAGAGGTGGATGGCAGCATCTCGACGCAGTGCATCTTTAACGCCTTGATAACTCTTGCCTTCAGCAGCCAGACGACGACGTAAAGTTTGTGGAGATAGATATAGCATGGAAGCGACATCATTCAGCGTCGGCATTTCTTCGCCGATCTGGCTCTTCAGTACATCACGAATACGGGAGGTTAGAGAGTTGGTATTTTTGAATTTTACCAACAGTTGAGCAGGTGCAGCTTTCAGGAACTCTTCCAAGGTTTCTTCATTCTGACGGATGGGTAAATCGAGATAATCCGCTGCAAAAGTAATTTCAGTACGTGGCGCGTCAAACTGCATCACGGGTGCAAAAAATAATGCGTCATACTCATCCGCATGATTTGGACGTGGATAGCTGAAATGTACACGTTCCAATGGAAGGCGGCGTTCAATCAACCACGAAGCCAGACCATGCCAGATCATTAGCATGCTTTCAGTGATGAAATGATCCGGGTCCATCTCTTTCGGAATTTGAGGGACTAAACGTGCTTCATGCTTGTCACGTTCCAGTGTCACCGCCCAGTCATCGCCAAACAGCTTGTAGAACTGGGAAGAAAGTTCCAGCGCATCACCTAAAGTTTTAGCATGGATGATCAGCTGACACATGATTGCAAATGTGCCCAGACGGCGAGGCTGTTTGTCAAAGCCGACATGCTCGTCCTGTGTCACCATCCACAGCATTTTAATAAAACGGGTATATTGTTCTGGCGAGATACGGGCCTTAGGCTGATGCAGAAGTTCAGCTTCAATACCAACATGAGACAATAACGTATCGACGTCCATGCCGAGACGCTTCACGCCGTAGAGTGCAGCGTTAACGAAATGGATACTGATCGTATCGCGACTCATGTTTAATCCTTCAGTCTCTTTGATGTTCACTAATGCTTGACCTAATTGACAACAAATAATAAATCAATGGCAATTTACAAAATCGGATTTGCCATTTGTTACATATTAAATTGCCGAAATGATCAAGGTAAATGGCTGAACATGACATTGTTTTTGTGTGTTTATGTTTCTAATATGCATAAAAAACCATCATAAATAGAGTAATTATTCTAATGTCCTATGCATTAAAAGGATTGAAAGTCCTCGATTTTTCTACACTTTTACCTGGTCCTTTTGCCACCATGTACTTGGCAGACCTCGGTGCCGAGGTTGTGCATATTGAATCACCAACACGTCCTGACCTATTGCGATTAGTGCCACCATACGCACATGGACAGGCAACTGCACACAATTATTTGAATCGTAACAAACAATCTATCACGCTGGATCTTAAAAATCGTGACTGTATCGAACAGATCAAAACCAGGATTTCGGACTATGACATCGTGGTTGAACAGTTCCGTCCCGGCGTAATGCAACGTTTGGGACTGGATTACGCCACCTTGGCTGAAATCAATCCGCGACTTATTTATTGTTCCATTACTGGCTATGGGCAAACTGGTTCTTATAAAGATAAGGCCGGGCATGATATTAACTACTTGGCCTTATCCGGAATTGCCGGACATAGCGGTCGGGTTCAGGGTGGTCCACCGGCTTTAGGTATTCAGGTCGCTGATGTTGCTGGCGGTTCCATGCATGCGATTATCGCTATCCTGGCAGCGGTGATTGAGCGCCAGCGTAGCGGAATGGGACAGTATATTGATATTTCCATGACCGATTGTGCGGTGACCTTAAATAATATGGCAGCCGCCGCCAGTCTGGCAGCAGGTGTGCATGCCCAACCGGAATCGGGGCATCTCAATGGCGGCACTTTTTATGATTATTACCAAACTCAAGATGGACGTTATCTTTCTATTGGCAGCTTGGAGCCACAATTTATGCAGGGTTTGGCACAGGCATTGCAGTTACCAGTTCTGTTAGAAAAAGGTTTATCCTTAGATGCTCAAGACCAGAAAGAAGTGAAAGCAGCAATTCAAGAGAAAATTCGCAGTAAAACTCTGAATGAGTGGCAGACTATATTTGCTACTTTAGATGTGTGTGTGGAGCCGGTATTACACCTGGATGAAGCCTTAACTTCACAACTGGCACAAGAGCGGGGCTGGGTGGTGCATGTTCCAGTCAAAGCAGGGGAACAGGAGACTGAGCCACAGCTGGCCTGTCCAATCAAATTTTCCCGTTCTAGCTCACGCTATGATTTTATGGGACAGGCACTAGGTGAATCTGAACAGTGGTAAGTTTTTAGATTTTTTAATGATTATTTATTAATCAGCAGAGGTGAGCTGCTTTTATATGAAAATAAATGCTAAAGATTTAAAAAATAAATCATTATTCGTTGAAAAGGAGTTTTGCTCGACAAATCCTTTAAATCACTGAATTTCTGGTAGGCTTATCAATAAAATCGCTATGAAATATGTATAAAAAGCATTTTATTGATAGTTTTAATCTCGTTATCCTTGCCGACGATATAATAGAAACTACTAGCTGTACGCCATGTATTTATATACTGATTTCGATCAGCAACTGATTAATGAACGTGTTGCACAGTTCCGTGACCAAACGGAACGTTACTTAGCGGGCAAATTGACGGAAGATGAATACCGTCCGCTCCGCCTTCAAAATGGCCTATATGTACAACGTTATGCGCCAATGCTGCGTGTAGCAGTACCGTATGGTCTGATGAACTCTAAACAGTTACGTAAAATTGCGGAACTGGCAAAAGAATACGACCGTGGTTATGCACACGTATCAACACGTCAAAACTTCCAGTTCAACTGGCCTGCACTGGAAAATGTGCCAGATATGCTGCAAGAATTGGCATCAGTACAAATGCATGCGATTCAGACATCAGGTAACTGTATCCGTAATACGACGACTGACCAATATGCTGGTGTCGTTGCAGGCGAGATTGCAGATCCGCGTCCAACATGTGAATTGATCCGTCAATGGTCTACTTTCCACCCGGAATTTGCTTTCTTGCCACGTAAGTTCAAGATCGCTGTTTCAGCACTGGAAGAGATCGACCGTGCAGCAACTTCATTCCACGATATCGGTGTATATATCGTAAAAAATGAAGCGGGTGAGATGGGCTATAAAATCAAAGTCGGTGGTGGTCTAGGCCGTACACCAATTATTGGTAGCTTTATCCGTGACTTCCTTCCACGTGAAGACCTGATTGCATACCTTGAAGCTGTACTTCGTGTATACAACTTGCATGGTCGTCGTGACAACAAATATAAAGCGCGTATCAAAATCTTAGTAAAAGCACTCACACCTGAAGTATTTGCTGAGAAAGTAGAAGCGGAATTTGCACATACCATTAAAACATTGAAAATCGATGCTGAAACCTTGGCAAAAATGGATGAGAACTTCACGCCATTTGCTTATCAAGATTATGCAGATGAAGATTTCTCTGAACAGTTCGCGGCGCATCCGAAATTCAAGCAATGGTTCAATATCAATACCAATGCGCACAAAGTGAAAGGCTATCGTATCGTTACGATTTCACTGAAACGTACAGGTGTGGCTCCTGGTGATGTAACCACTGAAGAGATGAACCTGATTGCAGATCTTGCAGACAAGTACACTTTTGGTGAATTACGCACGACTCATGAGCAAAATATTGCCCTTGTTGATGTCCCACAAAAAGACCTGTTCGAATTGTGGACGATCCTGGAACAAAACAATCTGGCACGCGCTCACATCGGCTTCTTGACGGACATCATTTGCTGCCCGGGCGGTGACTTCTGTTCATTGGCAAATGCAAAATCAATTCCGATTTCTGAAGCAATTTCACGTCGTTTCGATGATCTGGATACGATTTATAACCTTGGCAAAATCGACCTGAATATTTCAGGTTGTATGAATGCCTGTGGTCATCACCACGTCGGTAATATCGGTATTTTGGGTGTAGACAAAAAAGGTGCTGAATTCTACCAAATTACTTTAGGTGGTAATGCAGACCATGATGCATCGATTGGTGACATTCTTGGTCCATCATTTGCTGCTGACGTAGTGCCGGATATCATCGAAGAAATCCTGAATACTTATCTTGACCTGCGTCAGGAAGGTGAAGAATTTATCGATACCTATCGTCGTGTTGGCATCCAACCATTCAAGGAGCGTGCATATGCTTAATACCGCACTACAAGTGCTCTCTAAAGATGGCACGATTGCAGACAATACTTATCAGTTAATTGGTGAAGATGGCGTATTGCCACAAGGTGATGTGGTTCTGACTGTTGAACAGTTAGAACAAATCGCCAATGTTCCGGGTAAAAAAGCACTGTACTTAACGGTAGATGCTTCTCCTGAAACCAATGAATTTCCACTTGATCAGTTGGATGCAATCTTTATCGAGTTTGCCGGTTTTAATGATGGCCGTGGTTATTCATTTGCAGCACTTCTTCGTCGCCAGGGTTTTCAGGGCGAGCTGCGTGCAACAGGTGATGTATTTAAAGACGTACTGAACTATATGAAGCGTTCGGGTTTCGATACTTTCGTGATTAAAGAAGGTAAAGATATTCAGGAAGCGGCAGCGGGTTTAAATGACTTTAGCAATCCGTACCAAGCATCCACAGCTGTGCCAAAACCGAACTATCAGACTGGAGCTTAATCCGTCTTCAGTTAAAAGCCTCCAAATGGAGGCTTTTTTATTTCTAGAAATTTGGACTACGTTCTTCTAATAGACAGTTAATCATCCACTGCACACCAAACTGATCGGTACAGGCACCGTAAAGTGCGCCCCAAAAAGTTTTTTCCAAAGGCATTTCAATTTGACCCTTGGCAGATAAAGCCTCAAACAGTCGTTGAGCTTCGGCTTGTTCACTAGCACTTAAAATAATTGCAATATAGTGATTGGTCCCTTTGGTAAAAGTAGGGGGGCTAGGACTGTCTAGCTTTTCATTAATATCTGATCCCATTAATTCAGTATATTCATTGATAGGAAGTGAAATATGCAAAATCTGGCTTCTATCCGTATCGGAGAGGTCAATGCCTTCCTGTCCGGGCATATCGCCATAACGGCTCAAATTAGAAAATTCACCACCAAACACTGAACGATAAAAAGTAAAAGCGGCTTCAGTTTCACCTTGGAAGTTGAGATAGTGATTAAATCGCATGGAGGTTTCCTTTTTTCTTGTTTTGATTCTCTCTAATTTACTCTTTGCAACGTGTCTGATTGATAAAGAAGCTTTATGAAAATGTAAGTAAGGGAATTCTTCTATTGATAGGATAATCAAGACAAAAATAATTTTTAGTTTAAGACCCGGTTTTAAATGATTGTTCGAGTAATGCTTTAGTAGACATCATTAAGGCCAGATTTTGGATTAATAAAAAAAGAGGGCTTTAAAAGCCCTCTTCAGTCGTTTGACTTTTTGAAAATTAGATTAGCTCAATCGCGACTGCAGTTGCTTCACCACCACCGATACATAGAGCTGCAACACCTTTCTTGCCGCCAGTGCGCTTTAAAGCATGGATCAAAGTCAGGATAATACGAGAACCTGTAGAACCCACTGGGTGACCTAGTGCACAAGCACCACCATTAATATTGACTTTTTCAGGATCAAGCTTGAACTCATCCATTGGACACATGGTGACCATGGCAAAGGCTTCATTAATTTCCCAAAGATCTACTTCTTCAGCTGTCCAGCCTGCTTTATCCAGTACTTTCTGAATAGCACCAACTGGAGCAATTGTAAACTCGGATGGATGCTGAGAGTTTGACGCATAGGCAACAATTTTTGCTAATGGGTTTAAATCTTGAGCTGCTGCATTGTCAGCAGAAGTTAAAACCAATGCAGAGGCACCATCAGAAATAGAGCTGGCATTTGCTGCAGTAATGGTACCATCTTTAGCAAAAGCAGGACGTAATGTTGGGATTTTATCAATATTGGCATTGAATGGCTGTTCGTCTTTATCAACCACTACATCACCTTTACGGGTGGAAACAGTGACTGGCACAATTTCATCTGCAAAGTAGCCTTCATTGACCGCAGTTTGTGCACGTTTTAATGAACGGATAGCGAAATCATCCATCTGTTCACGCGTATAACCTTTGGTATTTGCCATATCTTGGGCAAAAGAACCCATTAGGCGACCAGTTTCTGCATCTTCTAAACCGTCCAGGAACATATGGTCTTTAATTTCACCATGGCCCATACGGAAGCCGCCAC
This sequence comes from Acinetobacter sp. 22323, assembly GCF_052044895.1. NCBI lineage: Bacteria > Pseudomonadati > Pseudomonadota > Gammaproteobacteria > Moraxellales > Moraxellaceae > Acinetobacter > Acinetobacter sp. 22323. Next base: position 215,677 of record NZ_JBQEOL010000002.1, read on the forward strand.
GTGCTTTAGGTAATACATAGGGCGCATTGGTCATCGATTCCATTCCACCAGCAACTACATAAGTTGCAGAACCGGCCTTGATCATGTCAGCAGCTTGCATCACTGCTTTCATGCCTGAACCACAAAGCTTATTAATAGTTACAGCACCTGTGCTGTCTGGAAGACCAGCCTTACGCATTGCCTGACGGGCAGGACCCTGTTTTAAACCGGCAGGAAGAACACAACCCATAATGACTTCTTCGATGTCTGTTGGTTGTAAACCTGCACGTGCAATGGCTTCTTTGATCGTGACAGCACCTAGTTCAGGCGCAGTCACACCTGATAAGCTGCCTTGGAAGCCACCCATGGCTGTACGTGCACCATTGACAATTACGATGTCAGTCATTGTTGTATCTCCATATGAGTTTTAGTCTTTTATTCTCGACCTAAGCAGTATATTGAAAAAACTGCAAGATTAAAGCCTCAAAAAAATTGAATCATAAACCGGACAGTTTTCTCAGCATGTATTTAGATTCTCTTTACGCAGATGCCCCATTTTGCTAAGTACAATTTTGTAATAATAGGAATGCTGAAAAGAACAGTAGTAAAAGCTGCCATTGGAGCCAATAGGTAAATTGGTTTGAGCCTGATAGTTGATACTTGGGACACTTAAAGCACCTCTCCAATCCAGCTGTCCATATTTAAGCCTTAGATGATCAACATGCAGTACGGTTTCGCCGGCATCAACCTGTCTATTTTTATTTTGATCGACAAATACCAGCCAGGCATTGCTCCACTGATTTGTTTGACAGGTCGATAGATTTAATGTGGGACAAATCACAATATTCTGCCGTAATACTGCCGATTGACTGCGTGCATAGCGATTCACTGCTGTAATCTTCTGATAAATACTGTTAGCTTCTTGTTTTGACTGATATTCTTGAAACAGAGGAACTGCTAGGGTTGTAAGTATTGCAAGAGTGGAAATAACAACAATAAGCTCCACAATTGTGAACGCATTATTTCTTTTTATATACATGGTTTAACCTATTTATATATTATTTTTATTTGAAACATGCTATTAATTAGGCGTTTTTTAATGCTTTTTTTTATTTACCTAGTATTTTTGTACTTGAAATAGGAGAAAGCTGTTAAAATTAGGTAAGAGACAATAAGGTATTCACAATAAAAAATTGAGTAAAAATTTACCGAATTACAACGGAAATTGTAAGTAATTTTGTCAATAATTTACTTGATTAGATTAATCAAGCACTTGGAAAATTTATTCAGTGTTTGTATGATTCCCTGTGAATAGCTTAAAAATAAAACTGGGGTAAAAGAAGCCTATCTCAGGAAAGCCAATTTAGGCTTGAGCTTGAACAACAATTTGTTATCTCTGGAGGATAAATCCATGAAAATGAGTCGTATTGCTTTAGCAATGCTTGTAGCTGCTCCTTTCGCTGCTGCAAACGCAGGCGTAACTGTTACTCCATTACTGGTTGGTTATACTTGGCAAGATACAAAACACAACAACAGCTATGAAGATCATCTATATGGTGAAACTCCTGAGCTTCAAGACGACCTATTCGTAGGTGCTGCGCTTGGTGTTGAACTGACTCCATGGTTAGGCTTTGAAGCTGAATATAACCAAGTGAAAGGTGATATCGAAGACAGCGAAGCTTCTTACGGTGAGTATAAGCAAACTCAAATCAATGGTAACTTCTACGTTACTTCTGATCTGATCACTAAAAACTATGACAGCAAAATCAAACCATACGTACTTTTAGGTGCTGGTCACTACAAGTATGAATATGATTTAGATGGTGATGCGCGTCTTAAAGATGACGAAGGTACTTTAGGTAATGCTGGTCTAGGTGCTTTCTGGCGTTTAAACGATGCTCTGTCTCTACGTACAGAAGCTCGTGCAACTTATAACATTGACGAAGATTTCTGGAACTACACAGCGCTTGCTGGTTTAAACGTAGTTCTTGGTGGCCACTTGAAACCTGCTGCGCCAGTCGTAGAAGTTGCTCCAGTTGAACCAGTTGCTCCAGTTGCTCCAGCTCCACAAGAGTTGACTGAAGACCTGAACATGGAACTTCGTGTATTCTTTGATACAAACAAATCTAACATCAAAGATCAGTACAAACCAGAAATCGCGAAAGTTGCTGAAAAATTGGTTGAATATCCAAACGCAACTGCTCGTATCGAAGGTCACACTGACAACACTGGTCCACGTGCACTGAACGAACGTTTATCTCTTGCTCGTGCTAACTCTGTGAAATCTTCACTAGTTAACGAATACAACGTTGATGCTTCTCGTTTGTCTACTCAAGGTTTCGCTTGGGATCAACCGATTGCTGACAACAACACTAAAGAAGGTCGTGCTATGAACCGTCGTGTATTCGCGACTATTTCTGGTAGCCGTACTGTACTAGCTGAACAACCAGCTGCTCAATAATTCATTATTGAACACTGATTAAAAAAAGCGACTCTCTTATGAGTCGCTTTTTTTATTGCCCTGATTTGACTACACTGCATAGCCCTAAACCTGTTTTTGAGTCTGAGCATGAGTGTGGAACTTCCTGAAGATTTACAAAATCTGGAGGCCAATAGTGGCCTCTATGCGATCTGGATGATTTTTCATCACTATGGTATAGATCTGCATATTCCGGATCTGGTACAGCTCACACACCATGATCCTGAAATGGGAACCTCCAGTATTGCGCTTGCAGTTGCTTTAAAAACACTGGGTTTGGATGTTCATTTTTATACTGAACATGACCCAGATAAACAGCCAATTGAAATTGAGTTCTATCAACAAGCATCTCGTTTACAAATCCCGGTTATAGAACAGCCATTGTCTTATGCAGACATTCAGGAAAATGTAGAAGCTGGTCGTTTTGTGATTGTGTTCTATGACACCCTGGAGGGCGTAGGGAATCATTCTTTGGTGTACGAAATCAATAAAAGTGAAATCAGCTTCTTTGACAGTTTTGAGTCCATGCGGAAAGAAGTGTTTGAACAGCAGCGTCGGGTAGAGGGGATTTGTCAGCAAACTATCGTCATTGACGATCGAAATTTTGTTATGCGCCACAGTTAATACAATAAAAAAGCAGCCATTCAGGCTGCTTTTTCAGATCGAAAATTATTCATGATCTATTTTCATCGGCTGAACATCCATCTCTTTATAAGAAATGAGTTTGGTGTTGTGTTTCCACTTATAACCTAACCAGATTGCCAAGAATAAGAAAATACCAATGTAAGTAGAAAGTACTGCAAGCCATTCACCACTCAGTACTGCTTGATAGTTTTGCCCCAGGACCACAATCGCACATAGCACAAAAGCAAACCATGGTGCAAATGGGAAGAACTTGGCACGATACGCCAGATCCTCAAGTTTATAACCTTGAGCCAGATATCCTTTACGGAAGCGGTAATGAGATATTGCAATACCCAACCATACAATAAATCCACACATACCAGACATATTGAGTAGCCAGTTAAATACTTCCTGTTCACCAATAAATGTTGTCAGAAAACATAAGGCTGCGATTGCAGTGGTGGCATATAGTGCATTCATTGGCACACCGCGCGCATCCAGACGACCAAACAATTTTGGTGCACTGCCTTTACGTGCCATATCAAACAGCATACGGGTAGAGGAGTACATGCCCGAGTTACCTGCAGACAGAATTGCAGTCAAAATCACCGCATTCATCACACTGGCAGCAAAGGCGAAACCAGCTTGTTCATATAGCAAAGTGAAAGGCGAAAGCGCAATATCTTCACTAGACGCTGCCTGTAAAAGACGTGGGTCATCATAAGCAATCAGGGTGCCGATAATGAAGATACACACAATATAGAATAACAGGATACGCCAGAAAATTTGCTTGATTGCTACTGGAATGGTTTTCTGCGGATCTTTAGATTCACCTGCAGCGACACCGACCATTTCAGTTCCCTGGAAGGAGAATCCGGCAATCATCGCCACCCCGATCAGCGCAGATAAACCACCCACAAATGGTGCTTCACCTTTGGTCCAGTTGGCAAATGTAGCAACCTCAGGAGTTAACATGATTTTTGCAATCATGAAGATACCAATGATGATAAACGCAATAATCGCCAGCACTTTGATTAAGGAGAAGAAAAATTCAGATTCACCAAAGCCTTTTACCGTCAGTGCATTAATCCCGAAGACCACCGCCAGGAACAGGGCACTCCAGTAAAAACCAGGAATGTCTGGAAACCAGAATTTCATGATGAACTGGACTGCGACCAGCTCAAAGGCTACGGTGATTGCCCAGTTATACCAGTAGTTCCAGCCTAAAGCGAAACCAAAACCGCCTTCGACATATTTAGTACCGTAAGTAAAGAAAGCACCTGAAGTCGGATTATGGGTTGCAAGCTCCCCCAAGCTGGTCATCAGGAAGTAAATCATGACACCAATGAGCGCATACGCAAGTAATGCACCACCTGGTCCGGCATTGGCAATAGTTGCACCTGAAGCCAGGAACAAACCTGTACCAATTGATCCACCGATGGCGATCATATTCAGATGACGAGCACTTAGCTTACGCTGCAGCTGTGTGCTGTGTTGAGTTTCGCTCATCATGATTCCTTAACATTTTTTTGAGTGCTGGCGAAAAGCACTTTGAAGCCTTGTTGATCAGTTTTGACGGTGCACTGGCCAAAGCTTTGCTCAATTAAAATCGGGTAATTTAAGAAGCGGTTCGCCACAATCCATAATTCACCACCAGACTTGAGATGACGACGTGAAGTCTTGCACAGATTTTCACTGGCATCATAGTTGGTCTGAATACCCTGATGGAAGGGTGGATTACTGACGATAGCGTGCAAAAATAATGGTGCATCTTCAATCCCGCTCACTGCCTTAATTTCAAGCTGCTCAGGCTCAAGCTGATTTTTCTCAAAAGTCATTTTGGTAGAGGCTAATGCAAAAGCATCTACATCTAAGGCAAAGATACGATTGTTCGGATTGAGCTTGGCAAGATAGGCACTAATGACGCCGGCACCACAGCCAAAGTCGGCAATTTTACCTGAAGTCACTTCAGACAGGTAGGGCAGGAAAACCGCTGTACCGACATCCAGATGATTCTGGCTAAATACACCAGGGAGTGCACAGATTTGTAAATCACCTTTGGGAGTAGAGACGCTATAGGTTTGTGCCCAGTCAGCTAATGCCTTTTTCTCGACGTTGCAGTCTAGTGTCAATTGCCATAATTGGCAATGTCGTGCGCTATCGAGTTTGAGGCTTTTACCATAGGGTTGCAGCTGTTTTGCCGCGCGTTCCACGCCACCTTTTTTCTCACCTACCAAAAATACCTGGCTGCCTTGTTTTAGGTAAACCGCTACATTGTGAATCAGGTAATTAAGTAATTCTCTGGATTTTGGAACAAAGATTACAGCCTGATCAAATTCACCTTCAGGAAATTCTGCACCAAAATGTACATTAGCTTGCTGGGCCTGAAAATACAGGTAGTCATTATAATTCCATGTCCACACTGCAGCCTGAATGGATTGATCAAATTCAGCCAGCAGATGATCCGTTGGAGGATTAATCAGCAGTACACGACCCGACAAATAATCATATTGTCTTAATAAAACTTCGCTTTTAGCATCCATAGGAATCTCTCCAATAGAAAAACACTGTCCAAGTTCAACTCAGACAGTGTTTTCTGGACATGAACTTACTTCTTTGTTTCAGGAAGTACAATATTTAGAATCAAGGCCGCAATACCGCCGGTCGCAACACCAGAACTAAAGATATTACGGAATAATTCAGGAAGATGTTCCAGAATCTGTGGAACCTGTGCCACACCCAAGCCTAATGCAAGAGAAATTGCGATGATCAGTAGAGCACGACGGTCTAGGTGAATACCAGACAGAATGTTAATACCAGAGGCAGCGACTGCACCAAACATCACCATCACTGCGCCACCAAGAACAGCTTGAGGAACCGCCTGAATCACGCCAGCCACGGCTGGAAGTAAACCCAGAATGACTAAAAGTGCTGCAATCCAGATGCCGACATAACGGCTCGCTACACCAGTCAATTGAATCACACCGTTATTTTGTGCAAATACAGAACTTGGGAATGTATTGAATAAACCCGCAAGTAAAGAGTTTGCACCATTCACTAATACGCCACCTTTAATACGCTTCATCCAGGTCGGGCCATCGACTGGCTGGTTAGAGAGTTTAGATGTTGCAGTAATGTCACCAATCGCTTCTAGTGAAGTCACCAAATAAATAAACGCCATTGGAATGAATAAGCTCCAAGAGAAGCTTAATCCAAAATGCATTGGTGTCGGGATCTGAACCAGTGGGGCATCTTTTAAGCCTTCAAAGTTCAGGTGACCCATAAAGCCAGCAAGAATATAACCTACAACCAGTGCGATCAGAATTGCCGAACTTTTTACCCAGGTAATGCGCACACGATTCAGTAAAATAATCAGTGCCAGAACTGTACATGACATGATTAGGTTATCAGCATTAGCAAAGGTTTTATCATTCATGGCCTGATAACCACCACCCATGCTGATTAGGCCTTCTTTAATTAAAGTCAGACCAATCAGTAAAACTACAATCCCTGTTACTAAAGGTGTGATCAGCTTTTTAATCCATGGCAGGATTTGCGATACGCCCATTTCAATAAATGAACCTGCAATCACCACGCCAAAGATCGAAGCCATGACAGCTTCTACGGGTGTACCGGCAGCAACCATCGCCGAACCAATACCAATAATTGGACCAATAAAGTTAAAACTGGTGCCTTGAACAATCAGCAAACCTGCACCAAATGGGCCAACTTTTTTGGATTGTAAAAAAGTCGCGATCCCTGAAATTACCAATGACATGGATAAAATCATGTTGGTATCTTCTTTAGAGACACCAAGTGCCAGACAGATCAGCAGGCCAGGAGTCACAATTGGGACAATAATGGCCAGTAAATGCTGGAACGCTGCTAGAAATGCGATAAATGGTTTAGGGCGATCTTCAAGGCCGTACACGAGGTCAAGTTGATCTTTGGAAGAAGGAGATTGATTAAAATCAGACATGTGTCAATGCAAATTAAGGCTGGGTGGCGCTATTCTAATGGAGTTACACGTCATTACAAAAGGCATTGGAAAAAAAATTGACGAAGTCAACAAACTGTCACTGTCAAAAGTTTGTATTTTTCTGTATAATTTGCCCTCAAATTTAATACGTATCGAATTTACATGTCAGATATTAAAACTCTCCGTAACATCGCCATTATTGCGCACGTCGATCATGGTAAAACCACTCTTGTAGACAAACTTTTGCAACAATCAGGTGCTCTCGGTGATCGCGCGGGTGAGATCGAGCGTGTCATGGATTCTGGCGCTATTGAAAGTGAACGTGGTATTACCATTCTTGCAAAAAACACTGCAATCAAATGGACTGATGCACGTACTAACACAGAATATCGCATTAACATCGTGGACACCCCGGGACACGCCGACTTCGGTGGTGAAGTTGAACGTGTTCTTTCGATGGTGGACTGCGTATTGCTTCTTGTAGACTCACAAGAAGGTCCAATGCCACAAACTCGTTTCGTAACGCAAAAAGCGTTCGCACGTGGTTTAAAACCAATTGTCATTATCAACAAAGTCGACAAGCCAAGCGCACGTCCTGACTGGGTAATTGACCAAGTATTCGATTTATTCGATAACTTAGGCGGTACTGACGAACAGTTAGACTTCCCGGTTGTATATGCATCTGGTCTTCGTGGTGTAGCGGGTCCTTCTCCTGAAGAACTTGCTGACGACATGACGCCGTTGTTCCAAACAATCGTAGACATTGTTGAACCACCAGCAGTTGACGTTGATGGTCCATTCCAAATGCAAGTGTCTTCACTTGACTATAACAGCTTCGTAGGTGTAATCGGTGTTGGTCGTATCCAACGCGGTTCAGTGAAATTAAACACGCCTGTGACTGTGATCGACAAAGAAGGTAACACTCGTAACGGCCGTATCTTGAAAATCATGGGTTACCATGGTTTAGAGCGTGTTGATGTTGAATCTGCTCAAGCAGGCGACATCGTTTGTATCACTGGTATTGATGCACTAAACATTTCTGACACAATCTGTGATCCGAAAGCAGTTGAAGCGCTTCCACCATTGTCTGTAGATGAACCTACAGTATCGATGACATTCCAGGTAAACAACTCACCGTTTGCTGGTAAAGAAGGTAAATTTGTAACTTCACGTAATATCCGTGAACGTCTTGACCGCGAATTGATCCACAACGTAGCACTTCGTGTTGAAGACACTGACAGTCCAGACCGTTTCAAAGTATCTGGTCGTGGTGAGCTTCACCTTTCAGTTTTAATTGAAAACATGCGTCGTGAAGGCTTCGAAATGGGCGTGTCTCGTCCACAAGTCATCATCAAAGAAATTGATGGTGAAAAACAAGAGCCATATGAAAACGTAACGTTTGACGTTGAAGAACAGCACCAAGGCGCTGTAATGGAGCAAATGGGTCACCGTAAAGGCGAAATGACCAATATGGAAGTTGACGGTAAAGGCCGTATCCGTATTGAAGCAACTGTACCTTCACGTGGCTTGATCGGTTTCCGTTCAGAATTCCTGACCATGACTTCTGGTACGGGTATCATGACGTCTAGCTTCTCGCATTATGGTCCAATGAAACAAGGTACTGTTGCGAAACGTCAAAATGGTGTACTGATTTCTATGGTTCAAGGTACTTGCCTGGGCTATGCATTGTTTACGCTGCAAGACCGTGGTCGTCTATTCGCTAAACCACAGTTAGAAGTTTATGAAGGCATGATCGTAGGTATTAACTCACGTTCTGATGACATGGTTGTTAACCCAACTAAAGCTAAACAGTTAACCAACGTACGTGCCTCTGGTACTGATGATGCGTTAACGCTTGTTCCTGCAATTGAATACACGCTAGAACAAGCGCTTGAATTCATTGAAGATGATGAACTTGTTGAAGTAACACCTAAGTCAATCCGTATCCGTAAGCGTTACCTGACTGAAAACGAACGTAAGCGTAACCGTGCTAAATAAGTTCGATTACTAATAGTTTAAAAAACCGCTGACATTGTTCAGCGGTTTTTTTATATATCTAGATAAGGTTGGACAAGATTACATAAACCTGATCAATTAGGCTTAAATAGAAATATCTAACTCCTGTATAATCTATCGCAAAATTGAAAATTGTATAAGAAACAGGTGACTTTATGAGTATTATTCAAGAATTTAAGGAATTTGCGGTTAAGGGCAATGTCATGGATCTCGCAGTCGGTGTGATCATTGGTGGCGCCTTCGGTAAGATTATTGACTCGATGGTAAAAGATGTCATCATGCCTTTAGTGAGCTGGGTTCTAGGTGGTGATGTCGACTATTCCAACTGGTTTGTTGTATTAGGAGATAATCCAAACAATATAAGCAATCTGGCTGCTGCACAGGCAGCGGGTCTGAATGTCCTTGCTTATGGTAATTTCCTGACGATTTTAATTAACTTCCTGTTATTGGCATGGGTCGTATTCTGGTTAGTGAAACTAATGAACAAACTGCGTCGTAAACAAGAGGTAGACCCAGAGCCAGCAGCAACACCGGAAGATGTTGCATTATTACGTGAAATTCGTGATGAGTTAAAAAAACGACCTGAAGCTTAAGCTTTCTTGATAAAAAAACGGCGCTTAAGGTGCCGTTTTTTTATTTAATTCCTTCCAACCTCTTTCCTAAAGGGAGGAGAAGTTCCCCTTTACTTATAGAGGGATTTAGGAGGATTAAAAATCCATTCGGAACTTGATTTCTAGCAAATGAAAACCAAACTGACTTTTCACTGGTCCATGTAAAACACGTTCGGCAGCAGTAAAAACCAGTTTATCAATCACTGGGACCAGCTGACCTTTTTTCACTTCACCCAGTTCACCACCACGTTTAGCTGAATTACAGGTCGAATATTGTTTAGCGATCTTGGCAAAATCTGCACCTGCTAGAATCTTTTTCTTGAGCTGTTCGGCAGTTTCTTTATCTTTGACCAGAATATGACGGACGATTGCAGTCTTCATTAGTTTTTACCTCGTACAGCTGCTGCACGTTTGCTAGAAAGCTTTACCTTTTTTAGCGGCTGGCATTCAGGACAGTAGACAGATGCACGCTGTCCCAACTTCATGTTTTCCAGCGTGGTTTCGCAGTTCACGCACATTTCCCCGGCACGGCCATAAGCCAGCAGTGTTTGTTGGAAATAGCCATTTTCTCCCATGGCATTGGTATAGTCGCGTAAGGTTGAGCCACCCAGATCAATCGCCTGTTTTAAAATGCGCTTAATTTCAATGACCAGCTTTTCAATCTGCTCAAAACTCAATGTAGAGGCAGGTTGTGCAGGATGAATGCCCATATTGAATAGGCTTTCGGTTGCATAAATATTGCCTACACCCACGACAACATGGTTATCCATAATTGCAACTTTGGTGCCAACATTTTTATTTTTTAATTTTTCAAATAGATATTCAGCATTAAAACTATCACTGAGTGGCTCTGGCCCAAGTGTATCAATCAGCTTGCTTTGAGACTGTGCATCTAACCACAGGATGCAGCCGAAACGGCGTGGGTCATGATAGCGCAGCTGGATATCTTCAAACTGAATAATCAGATGATCATGCTTACGCAATTCTTCACTGGCTTCACATAAGCGAAAACTGCCTGACATGCCTAAATGCCATAGCATCGTATCCTGTTCAAATTGCGCCAGAATGTATTTGGAACGACGTGTCAGTTGAATCAGGCGTTGTCCTTGCAGACGAGCAATATCCTCAGGAATCGGCCAACGTAAACTAGGCTGACGCACTTCAACTTTTAGCACTTGCTGATTAAGAAGGGGAAGGAGGCTGGTTTTGGTGGTTTCAACTTCTGGTAATTCAGGCATAACATTTAGCAGCTAATATCATGAGGCTAATATTGGGCGTTTTATAGTTGAATGCAAGTCCTGTTTAAAAGAGAACTGAAAACTGAAGATGGAAATTTATTTTAACAATTGTTTAAAAAATAAACTTTAATATCAGGTGTGTTTTTACTGTTAGGTTTAAAGAGAAACAGATTTTAGACCTTGTTAATTAATTAAATACCTGAAAAATATACATTATATAAATTAGATTTTATATAAAATATTATTTCTTATAACTTAAAGTTTTACCAATAATAAAAAAAATGCTGTGTATTTAAGTGAAAAGTTATGTAACGTTCTGTATCAAGTCATACAGGGCAAGTCTCATGCTGCCTTTACTCTCTCCGTATGTTTAGGTTTTATATGAAAAAGTTAAGTCTCGCTTTACTGCCATTCATGGTAGCCATGACTTCAGCTCAAGCTGAATCTGCATTTGATCCTCAGGGGCAGTACCTGTTAGGGGACTGGGATGGCAAGCGTACAGAACTTGCCCAGCAAGGTATCAAGTTTGAGGCAAATATACTGACAGATACAGCTTATCTGGCAGAGGGTGGCCGTAATGAAGGAGCAGATCCATTAACTTCTGCACAGTTATGGTTAGGTACCCAGTTAGATATGGAAAAACTGGCAGGCTGGGATGGGGTGACTGTTCGTGCAGTAGCTACCGCACGTCAAGGCCAAAGTACTTCAGTGCGTGATTTACAAGGAAATGCGCCTCACATGGCCAATGTTCAAGGTACTTTTGGTCGTGGTAACCAGGACAGCCGTTTAAGCGAACTGTCAATTGAGAAGACCTTCCAAGACCAAGGATTGAGTATTAAAGCAGGTCGTTTAGGTCTGGGTATGGACTTTAATGTCATGGCTTGTGATTTTGCCAGTACAGCATTCTGCGCTGCACAGATGGGTAAATGGCAGGGTAATATCTGGATGAATACCCCAGTATCTCAATGGGGGGCACGCGTTAAACAACAGTTAAATCCTGAAGTTGCAGTTCAAGTGGGTGTTTATGAATTTAACCCGGACAATGGTAATGGCAAGGCTGAAGGTCAAGGCTGGAGTCTGGATACCGATCATGCGGATGGCGTAACCATTCCGGCAGAGGTGGTCTGGACTCCAAAATCACTCATCAATGGCTTGCCAGGCAGTTACCGTGTTGGTGGTATGTATAACACGGCTGATGATATTGCTAACCAAAAAGACATCGCAACAGGTGAAGGAAAAAACCGTACCTTTGCAGGGTGGTTAGCAATAGAGCAACAGTTAACATCGACAGGTAGTGGCCGTCAGGGTTTACATTCATTTGCCAATTTTACCTGGCATGACCGTGATACCAATAAAGTGGATAATTCACAACAAATTGGTGTGAAATATATTGGTTTAGTGGATAGCCAGCCAAATGACATTTTAGGTCTGGCAGTGAATCGTGTGCATGTGAATGACCGTTTTGCAGATTCACGTCCATCATTTGATGCTAGCGCTGAATACAATATCGAACTCAACTACAGCTATAACGCAACAAAGTGGTTAATGCTACGTCCAAACCTGCAATATGTAATAAATCCAGGGTCTAGCAATCAAGTAGACAATGCATTAGTACTAGGGTTAACTACACGAGTGATCTTCTAAAGTTGGATTGTTCACGCTATAACTAAACAGGCTCTTGGGAGCCTGTTTTTATTTTGAATATCAATCAGCCGATAAGAAGAGGAAACACCGCGTGACATTACTATTTCAGCCCGTGCAATTTGGATCATTGCAACTTGATAACAAAATCGTAATCGCTCCGATGTGCCAGTACTCTGCAACAGAGCAGGGTGAAATCACCTATTGGCATGAGCAGCAATGGGCCAATTATGCTTTGTCTGGTGCCGGTTTATGTATTGTGGAAGCGACTGCGGTACAGCCACAAGGCCGGATTAGCTATGCAGATCTGGGATTGTGGAATGATAGCCAGACAGCACAGATCAAAACCTTACTGGAGAAGGTGCGATCTCTTTCGCCAATGCCTTTTGCAATTCAGCTGGCACATGCTGGGCGTAAAGCCTCCACAGATAAACCCTGGGAAGGCAAGGGGCAAATTGCACCAGATCAGCCTTTGGGCTGGCAGACTGTCTCTGCCAGTGATATTCCTTTTCAGGCACATGAGCACCCACCAAAAGCCTTAAGTCTTGAGGAAATCCAACAAGTAATTCAGGACTTTGCTGCCAGTGCCAAGCGAGCGGTTGAAGCAGGCTTTGAGCTGATTGAGCTTCATGCTGCGCATGGCTATTTGCTGCATCAATTTATGTCACCTCTGTCGAATCAGCGCCAGGATCAATATGGCGGTTCATTTGAAAACCGAATTCGTCTGACTTTAGAGGTCTTTAAAGCGATGAAAGATGCGGTTCCTGAAGGCTATCCGATTGGCGTGCGTATTTCCGCTACCGACTGGATGAAAGAGGTTGAAAGCTGGAACATTGAGGCTGCTGTTGAACTTTCTAAAGCGCTGGAAGCATCGGGAGCTGTTTATATCCACGTTTCGAGTGCAGGTTTACATGTAGACCAGAAAATTGATGTGCATCCGAATTATCAGGTTCCTTTTGCAGAAGCGATTAAAAAGGCGGTCAATGTTCCAGTGATTGCGGTCGGTTTGATTACGGAAGCGATGCAGGCAGAAGGAATTCTGCAATATGGACAGGCAGATGCTATCGCGCTTGCGCGTGGCATTTTGTATGATCCACGCTGGCCATGGCATGCAGCTGCGACACTCGGTGAAACCGTAGAGGTGACGCCTCAGTATTTGCGTTGCCAGCCACATGGTTTGCGAGATCTGCTTAAGCCTTTCTCTTCAGCGGACAAATAAAACTGCTTGTTAAATGAGTGGAAGTTAATCGTTCAGGGATGAACATATTAAGGAACAATGCAGTAAAACTGCAGAAAATTAATGTTATTTACTATTCTATTTCCAATTTGTGCCGTCGTATTTTTAGGTTATATTGCTGCACGAACCCAATTTATCCCCCCCTCGCTGATTACGGCGATGAGCCAGTTTGTAATGAAGATTTCCTTGCCAGCTTTTCTGTTACAAGCCTTGGCAAGTAAACATCTCAGCGATATCTGGAGTCCACAGTATTTTATTGCCTATGCAGGCGGTTCTTTGCTGCTCTATGGCGTAGTATTTTTCTGCTGCCGCTATTTCTTCAAGGTTTCTCTCACTGAGTCCGGTGTGCTGGCCATGGGTGGTTCCATGTCCAATACCGGGTTTATCGGCACGGCGATACTGACCTTATTGATTGGTTCACATTCAGCAATTTATCTTTCATTGACTCTTATTGTAGAAAATCTGCTGATCGTGACCTTGATGCTGATTCTGGCTGAACGGGGTCTGCAGGCTTCCGGTACAGCTGGTAAAAGTATATTGACTGGAACATTGCTACGGATCTTGAAAAATCCGGTGATTCTTTCGATTATGCTGGGTATTTTGTGCATAGTTCTAGATATTCAACTACCAGAATTACTTAGCTCTACCTTAAAAATGTTAGGGCAAACCGCATCGCCACTGGCCTTGTTTGTAATTGGCGGTAGCCTGATTGGCATGAATCTCAGCTCACTGACGGCCTTTAGCTGGTTCCTGACAGCCATGAAAGTCATCGTCATGCCATTGCTGATTTTCAGTTTATTATCGGCCTTCGATGTCAGTCGTGAGATGCTTTTTATCGGCACATTGCTGGCGGCATTGCCAATGCCAATCGCTTTTGGGATTTTTGCCCAGCATTATGGAGTACAGGACAAAGCTTTACCGCCATTGGTACTCAGTACCTTAATGGGCTTTATTGTGGTGGCAGTCATCCTGACTCAGTCTGGCTATTATCTCAGTTAAACATTCCAATCAAAAAGCCCCGAATCAGGGGCTTTTTATATCTTAGGTTAGCTTTTCTTTTGCGCCGTTGGTTGGGCTGGTTTCTTGCTTTGTTCAGCAATCATTTTCTCTACTGCCGCCAGAGACTCTTTGGCCTGTGGAATATTTTCCTGAGCCAAGGCACTAAAGATTTTCTTTGCTTCAGGCAGGTTTTGCGGCACGATATTACCATTGGCAAACATGTTAGCGACTGCCATCAGGGCAGGGATATAGCCTTTCTTGGCCAGCTCCTGAATCGAGCTTAAACCTTGCTGAATCGGTTTTTCATCTTTATTTTTAAAGCCCAGGCTGATGTCATACAGGGCTTTGGCATGAATCGCCTGGAAATTATCTTTTTTAATCAGTGGTTGAAGTTTTTTCAGTGCTTGCTGATCAGAAGCAGGTTTTCCTTCAGCAAAAAGTAACACTGCCAGATCCACAGTAGCATCATCAAAACCGGCACTGGATGCGCGTTCCAGATATTGTTTAGCTTTGTTCAGATCCTGTTTCAGCCCCATTGTACCGCCTGCATAATTTTTACCGAGGACATAGTTGGCAACCGGGTAGCCTTTGCTTGCTGACTGTTCATACAGTTGTACCGCTTTTTTCTCATTCTTTGCGGTGCCCTGACCAGTCTGGGTTAAATAGCCTAAGTTATACAGTGCTTGAGCATTCCCTTTCTGTGCTAACTCATTCAGTAAAGTGTGAGCACCCTTAAAGTCATTGGCTTTGACTAGGGCTTCAACCTTGGCAAATTGAGGATCAACTGCTTCAGCTTTGGTATTTGCATTGGCAAGTGCATATTGAGATGAAACTGCGAGCATCGCAGCAAATATTATTTTTTTCATGGTTCCTGAACCTTGTTGTATTCAACACCTGATTCCGTGGTGTTTTTTAAATTATTACAGCTACATCATAAAATGATTTTATACTTTGTAAATATCCTAATTGTCACGAAATAAAAATATAATGGAGAGTGATGAAGAGAAGATGAAGACTATTTTTACCACAAAACTTTGAAATTCTATGAATCTCTGATTAAATCCGCGTTTGAGCCATGAAGTAGGGTGAAACAATGTTTATTAAAGGCATTAAACGTGCATATGATCAAATCAGTAAGGATGACAGTATCGCTGATGAGGATAAATTTGATGCATTACTCATGCGATTGGGTCAAAACTTTTTAGTCAGCAATGAAGACCGTGTATATATTTTTGAGCATGAAGGTAAAACTGCACGCTTCGATGCGAAACATGCACGCGCTTTTCATTTTAAAGATTATGTGATTAAAGACATGAACAAATTGTTCCATGATTTTAATCTTTAAAAAAAATCCTCCATATTAGGAGGATTTTTTTAAGGCGGTCTTCTTATTGTGGACGAGCCACGTCACCACTGAGTGCTTCAGGCAGGTCGAGTACAGTCAAACCTAATTCAAGAAGTGCTTCCGGTTTGGCAACCACGAGTGCTTTAAAGCCGCCATCAATATTGACACTGTTTACGACTTCTACATCATTATTCAGTTTGCTTGCGATAGCAGGTGCTTCACCTGTACCTTGGACCAGATGCAACCAGTGTTTCGGTTTGGCTTTGAACCATAAACGGGCAATGACTTCCTGACCGAGGTAACACCCCTTGTCATAGTGGATGCCTTCACGCTGATGCAGGCGCAGTTCTTGTGGCTGGAATTGTTCTGCGGTTGCTGCCTGAATCCATGCCTGACCTGATTCAATTGCATTCATTTCCCAAGCTTGAGTATCCGTTGCTTCAGGACTAAATTCGCTATGAATACCTACAGTAACTGGATAAGCTGAACCTACTTCTTCTAACTTCATTTTGGAGAAAGCGCCAAACTTGCGGATGTGCTTGGCAAAGTTTTCGGCCTGATCAGCAGTCACAACAATTTCAAAGCTTTCAGCATTAATTTTTTTCAGCCATAAACCAAATAGAATGCGTCCTTTTAAACTACAGATTGCGGTATAGCGCGTCTGGTTTTCAGCCAAGGCTTCAGTATTTAAAGTCACTTGACCTTGCAGGAATTTTTGCGCATCTACTCCATTCAGCGTAAATAAGGTAAAAGCAGGAGATGTTGCCATGATCAGCCTCAGTTTGAATACTAAAAATCAATCAAGCTATTGTGCAGCAAGCATTATCTCTAGGCAAATAAAAAAGCCCGCAATATCAGATGCAGGCTTTTAATTAAAAGCGAGAGTTAATGATGATGGTCATGTGAACCAGGTAAATCGGCATTACAGTCAAATTTGCCGCCACAGATTCGTACATATTCCATCATGCCCTGATCTTCATGATCGAGAATATGACAATGCTGTACAAAGTCACCTTCGAATTTCTTGTAATGACTTCGAACAATCACTTCATATCCCGGTTTAACAAAAATGGTATCCTTGAATTGTCCTTTTAAACCTCGGTACTGGACATCATCCAGCTCATTGGGCGTGGTTGCAGGTTCAGATATTGCTTCACTTACATCCTTTTTATCCGGGTTTAAAATTTTAACAATCTGGAACGGATTGACATGGATATGGAAAGGATGTCCCAAGTTTGCGCTGGTCAGTACCCATTCATCGACTTTACCTATTTCTAGTTTGCGCACATATTTGCCATTGACCACACTTTCTCCAGTGAAGGTTTCTCCAAAACTATAGATGCCTGGATGATCAGCATAACGATAACCGAATTTACCATTTGGACCAAAAGAGGCATCAAAAGTAGAGCGTTGTTGTGGTCGGTCTTGAATCAGGTTATCTATTTCTCTGGTCATCAATGAGGGATGATCAGTAAAGGCAGACAGATTAAGTTGCGCTAATTGCGCCTGAATCTCCTTGCTTAAGCCGATTTTCTGTGCCTGATCTTTTAAAAACTGAGCAGCAGTTTGCGCCTTCAATTTGGTGGATTTTACATTTACCCAGCCCAGCAGCTGTGCATTTAGCCCACTGTTAGGAGATAACTGTGGGGTGATTTCACCGGAAGTTCTGGTATTGATTTCATCATCAATATTTAATCTTGAATCAAAGATGCAGTATTTATTGATGGTGGGAAAGCTGAGCATGGCATCGTGACGATAACCTGGTTGGAACACGGAAAGGGTACGGGTCTGAGCCTGGGTCATCGTTAAACCGTCTTGGGCAATCGTGTGAACTGGCAGGCTGGTCAGTTGATCGAAAGCAACTTTTGAGGCGGGAATGAGAATATCCCCCTGATAGGAAAGACAGGCATCCACCGTTTGTTTGGCAGTATATTGACTGGAGCCAGGTAATTCTTTAATGATTAAGCCAATAGTGTCTCGTACCCCTCCATGAATCATACGCCAGCGATTAAATTCATTTTGATTGACCTGAATTTCGCCTAATACTTTGCCATTAATTGAAGTGTAGTAGTTATTTAGCCCCCAAGAGTTGAAGCTATTCAGACCAGCATAGTTTTCCATTGTGCCTATGCCTGCACCTTTACAATCATTGCTGTTTAAAGATTGGCCTTCAGTGTCAGTACAGTCATATTGAATTTGCTGGAAGACCAGGATTTTTTCATTTGCATCATTATGCTTGGCTTTATCTTTCCATAAAATGTCGAGATCACCTGTAGAAGTCACCTTACCATTTTTCACTTTAGGTACCCGGCTTCCTTCCACAATGAGTGGACCAGCCATACCACTAGATACCTGAATTGCGGTCGAGCCATGTAAATGGGCATGGTACCAGTAAGTGCCCGCAGGATGATTGGGTTCAATCTTATATTGATAGTCAAGATTCGCCTGCGGAGCAATTTTCAGAAAGACATTGTCACTATTTCCCTGAGGGCTGACCCAGAAACCATGCGTATGCAGGTTGGTGGTATTAAAACAATGGGGTTCATTCGGGTCGAGAATATTTTCACAGCTTTCAGGTGTTTCATCAGGTAGCTGATTATTTAAATTAATCGACAAGGTTTCACCCTGTTTGACCCGAATCTGCGGACCAACCAGTTCATCTATAATTCCGGTTTCACGTGCTTCCTGCCTGTTCAATAAACTGGCTTTAGTCAAGTAACCCCGAACCAGTAATTGATCCCATTGCAATTGCCTCGGGTTATAAATCTTATTGGTTTTATATGCAGCAACCAGTTCGTATTTGCCTTTAGCACCTTTCTGCAGCAAGGGTGGATTATTTATGAGTGACTCCGATTTACCAGAGG
This sequence comes from Acinetobacter sp. 22323, assembly GCF_052044895.1. Lineage (NCBI taxonomy): Bacteria > Pseudomonadati > Pseudomonadota > Gammaproteobacteria > Moraxellales > Moraxellaceae > Acinetobacter > Acinetobacter sp. 22323. The sequence goes on from NZ_JBQEOL010000002.1 coordinate 234,689, forward strand.
CGGGAGAGGAAGGGGGAGAAGGATGATCCGGTTTAGTGGGGTGGGTAGGAGTAGGTTTAGTCGGATTGTATGGATCGGAGGGCTTTTTCCCTCCAATCCAGCTGGACGCCAAAACTGCCACTAATACAGTAATGATCCCAATAATGGCGATCTGTAACATGTTATTCACCTTTATTAATTTTTTATGTTGTGTGTTGTTGTTATGAAGTACTTACCGCTTAGATGTACTGAAATGTTTTAAGGGTGAATATCACCAAATTGGGATATACAGATAGATGACAGGAAAAGGTCAAAACTATTCAGATAATAAACTACTAAGAATAAGTATTAAGTTTTTGAATTAATTATGATATTTAAAGTAATTTGCAAGAAATCATCGACTGTAAAAAAATCTTAAAAAAGTTAGGGATTTTAATCTAGCTCACTTGCTTTACAGGTTTCCAGGTATCAAGCGCATATTGTATTTCCCTCAAAATTAAAAAGAGCTAGAAACAAACTTGGAAAATTTTATTGATGCTATGGTTTATTGTCAGGCTAAGGATCTTGCCAAAGATGGAAGAGAGTCAAAAAAATTATCTATTCAATAGTGCTCTTTCTACCCAAAAAACTCAGATCATTTAAAAATCGTCTTTTGCCTTTAAATGAAAAAATAAGACATACCGTTAATCTTAAATAAGTCTATTTTTTGAGCTATAAGTCTATTCTCATACTAAAGAATAAGAAGGATTTGCCCGGTTTTTTTCTAGAAAATAAGGATTTAGAGCCATTATTTTAAAGAATATGTATCCATTTATTTCAAAAACGCTGTTTTTTATATATAAGTTTATGAAATATAAAAGATTTGGGAAATGGCTTTTCCACAGTGTACTATGCCTGCAAAACGATGTGAAACATCTACAACAAGTATGCAGTACAGAAGAACGATTCAAGAGGCAGGTAAGCTATGAACAACAACTACCGTAAACCGCTGCAAGGCACCCAGCTGGAATATTACGACGTGCGTCAGGCCGTTGAAGATATTCAGCCAGGCGCATATGCCAAACTTCCCTATACCTCCAAAGTGCTGGCAGAGCAGTTGGTACGCCGTTGTGATCCTGCCATTCTGGAACAGTCACTGCGTCAGCTAATTGAGCGTAAGCAGGAACATGATTTCCCGTGGTATCCAGCCCGTGTGGTGTGTCATGACATCCTGGGGCAAACGGCACTGGTCGATCTTGCCGGTCTGCGTGATGCGATTGCCGATCAGGGCGGTGACCCCTCCAAAGTTAATCCGGTGGTGCCAACTCAGCTGATTGTCGACCACTCGCTGGCAGTGGAATATGGCGGCTTTGATCCGGATGCATTCGAGAAAAACCGTGCAATTGAAGACCGACGTAACGAAGACCGTTTCCATTTTATTGAATGGACCAAAACGGCTTTTGAAAATGTTGATGTGATTCCAGCCGGTAACGGCATCATGCACCAGATCAATCTGGAGAAAATGTCACCAGTGATTCAGAACCGTGGCGGTGTTGCATTTCCAGACACTTGTGTAGGAACTGACTCGCATACCCCACATACCGATGCATTGGGCGTGATTTCTGTTGGTGTTGGTGGCCTGGAAGCTGAGAACGTGATGCTGGGCCGTGCATCCTGGATGCGTTTGCCAGATATTATCGGCGTAGAGTTGGTTGGACAGCGTCAGCCGGGCATTACCGCAACGGATATCGTTTTGGCCTTAACTGAATTCCTGCGTAAGGAACGTGTGGTTGGCGCTTATCTGGAATTCTTTGGTGAAGGTGCAGACAGCATGTCGGTCGGTGATCGCGCCACGATTTCCAACATGACCCCAGAATACGGCGCAACCGCAGCCATGTTCTATATCGATCAAAATACGATTGATTACCTGACGCTGACTGGTCGTGAATCAGAACAGGTCAAACTGGTTGAAAGCTATGCCAAAGAAATTGGTCTGTGGTCATCGGAAATGACTCAGGCGGAATATCCGCGTGTACTTCGTTTCGACTTATCTACAGTGACCCGTAATATTGCTGGTCCATCGAATCCGCATGCGCGTGTTTCAACTGCTGACCTGAAAGAGAAAGGCATTGCCGGAGTAGTAGAAAACCGTACTGATGGTTTAATGCCAGATGGTGCGATCATCATCGCGGCAATCACTTCATGTACCAATACCTCCAACCCACGTAATACTGTTGCAGCAGGTTTATTGGCACGTAAAGCCAATGAGCTTGGCTTAGTGCGTAAGCCATGGGTGAAATCATCTTTTGCACCGGGGTCTAAAGCAGCTGCGCTGTACTTGGAAGAAGCAGGTGTACTTGAAGATCTGGAAAAACTAGGCTTTGGTATCGTGGCTTATGCCTGCACCACGTGTAACGGCATGTCAGGCGCGCTAGATCCGAAAATTCAGCAAGAAATTATTGACCGTGATTTATACGCGACTGCGGTACTTTCAGGGAACCGTAACTTCGATGGTCGTATTCATCCTTATGCAAAACAGGCTTTCTTGGCATCTCCACCATTAGTCGTGGCTTATGCAATTGCTGGTACGATTCGTTTTGATATCGAAAAAGATGCACTAGGCACAGACAAAGATGGCAACCCGATTTACCTGAAAGACATCTGGCCATCTGATGAAGAAATTGATGCTTTGGTAAAAGAGTCAGTTAAGCCGGAGCAATTTAATAAAGTTTATATCCCGATGTTTGATCTGGGCGAACGTGAGAAGGCAGCAAGCCCGCTGTATGACTGGCGTCCGCAAAGTACTTATATCCGCCGTCCACCATATTGGGAAGGTGCACTGGCTGCACCGCGTACACTCACCAACATGCGTCCACTGGCTATTCTTGGCGATAACATTACCACTGACCATTTATCACCTTCAAATGCAATTGTGCGTGATTCGGCAGCAGGTGAATACTTAGCAAAAATGGGTGTGCCCGAGGAAGACTTTAACTCTTATGCGACGCACCGTGGCGATCACCTGACTGCACAGCGTGCAACCCTAGCGAATCCTAAGTTGTATAACGAAATGGTGGTCCGTTCTGATGGCACCATCAAGCAGGGTTCTAAAGCGCGTGTGGAGCCGGAAGGCGAAGTGATGCGGATGTGGGAAGCAATTGAAACCTACATGAACCGTAAGCAGCCTTTGATCGTGATTGCTGGTAAAGACTACGGTCAGGGTTCGAGTCGTGACTGGGCTGCGAAAGGTGTGCGTCTGGCTGGTGTAGAAGCCATTGTGGCTGAAGGTTTTGAGCGTATTCACCGTACTAACCTGGTGGGTATGGGCGTTCTTCCGCTTGAGTTTAAACCGGGTACAGACCGTAAGACTTTAAAGCTGGATGGTACTGAGCTATATAGCGTAATTGGGAATATTGCACCACGTTCGACTTTGACACTTGTGATTGAGCGCGCAACTGAAGATGGTAAGGAACAGACGATTGAAGTGCCAGTGACCTGTCGTCTGGATACCGAAGAAGAAGTATCTGTGTATGAAGCAGGTGGGGTATTACAGCGCTTTGCACAGGATTTCTTGGAAGGGAATATTTAAAAATCTCCCCTAACCCTAAGCCATATATGGCGCAAGGGAAAGAGGGAGAACTCTCTCCTTTTTAAAGGAGGGTTGGGGTGGATTAAAGTTGTTGAAATCACTTGAAAAAGACACTACTTTAGAGGGAATACTTACTCTTTAATAAGAAAATGGCAAAAAAGAAAATTTTAACAATTGGATTCTCTCTATATGGGAATGATTCTGAATTTTGTGAATTTGATTCTGAAAAATCATTACTGGATTGGGATATAATTCTTTTTCAACCTGATATACATGATTATATTTATCAAAGTGATGAGTCTTACAGAGGTAAACCAAGTCTTTCTGACCATTATTCTTTCAAACTAAAATCAAAAATTGAGCATTGGAAAAGAGAGATAAAATTAGCTATTGATCATGGAAAGATAGTTATAATTTTCTTGGACAAATTACAAGAAGTGTATGTTAACACTGGGGAAAAGAGGTATTCGGGGACTGGAAAAAATAGACAAACTACTACAATGGTAGCTCCTTATAGTAATTATCATATTCTTCCAGTTGAATTAAATATAATAAATACAAATGGTAAAGAAATTAAACTAGCTTCAAAAAAATCAGAATCTATTTCTACTTATTGGAATGAATTTTCTGAAAAATCTTCATATAACATTATTGTAGAAGGACAAGTTATGCCATGTTTACAGACTAAACATGGGGATAAAACTGTTGGATTTATTTTTGAATCACAGGTTTCTAATGGCTTTTTAATTGGTTTACCTAATATTAATTTTTCTGACGAGTCTTTTTTTGAAGAGGATTATGAAGATTGGAGTGAGAAAGGAAAACAATTTTCGTATAACTTTATTAAACAGATAGTGGGATTGGAAAAAGCATTTAAACAAGAAGGAGAGCTAACGGCAGAACCTGATTGGGCTCAAGTTGATATATTTAAATTAAAAGAAGAAGCTGCTTTTAATAGCGAACTATTATTATTAGAAGAAAAACTTAATAAATTAAACGATGATAAAGATAAAATTTTATCTAACATCAATAAATTGAGGAAACTAAGAAGTTTATTGTATGAAAAGGGAAAACCTTTAGAGTTTGCCATACTTGATGCATTAAAAATTCTCGGCTTTTCAGTTACCCAATATGAGGATGCAGATTCCGAGTTTGATGCCGTATTTGAATCTAAAGAGGGTAGACTAATAGGGGAAGTGGAAGGAAAAGATAATAAAGCTATTAATATCGATAAATTGAGACAACTAGCTCTGAATATCCATGAAGATTTACAAAGAGATGAAGTCTCAGAGCCTGCAAAGTCTGTTTTATTTGGAAATGCTTATCGACTTTTACAATTAGATGAGAGGCCAAATCCATTTACCGATAAATGTATATCTGCTGCTTCAGTAAGCTCAACCGCTTTAGTTTTTACACCTGATCTTTTTAACGTTGCTAAATATCTCAGAGATAATAAAGATGCAAAATTTGCAATAGGATGTAGGAAAGCAATTTTAAAATCAGTAGGAAGAGTCATTTTTCCTGAAATACCCACCTCGAAAGAAGTTAATAAATTCATACAACATTTAAAGAATGAATAAAGAGTTTTATAACTTCGCCCAAATGCCACCATCATTTACAAAAATGGACAATAGACATTCATCACTAGAGGGTTATACTAGTTTCACCATTTTCTAAAACAACGGAGAACAAAGATGGTTATTGCTGGCTCTAAACCGGGAACAGGTTTCTATTTTTGTGTTCAATGCGGACATCGCGTTTACTTAGAAATTGGTACAGACCGCTTACCACCGTGTACCAAATGCCAAGGCACCCAATATAACGATAAGGTTGCCTAAGCTACAGCAAAAAATAAAACAGAAAAACCTGTTTTAAATAAAAGCCCTATTACCCCATAGGGCTTTTTGCTATTTTAGGTTTATAAAAAAATCACAAATCGCCACAAACAGGTTTGGAGTGCAGTATGGAAACGATCCTAGGTTTATGTATTGGTATTGGACTCAGTGCAGCGTGTGGCTTCCGTATATTCGCACCTTTGCTGGTCATGAGTATCGCTTGTAATCTGAACTGGTTTGAACCGATCCAGGGCTTCGGCTGGCTGGCTTTACCCTCGGTTTGTTTGACACTGAGCATCGCGACCTTATGTGAAATCATCGCTTACTATATTCCCTGGGTGGATAATATCCTTGATATTATTGCTACCCCCGCAGCTGTCATTGCTGGAACCGTATCTACGATGGCAGTAAGTAGTGGGGAAATGTCGCAGTTTATAGCTTGGGCAACCGCATTAATTGTAGGTGGAGGCACCGCCGGAGCAGTACAATTTGGTACGGTGGCTTTGCGAGGTTTATCAACTACCACCACCGGTGGAGTAGGAAATCCGGTCATTTCTACGGGGGAGTGGGTCAGTGCGATCTTGATTTCAATTTTATCCTTCTTGGCACCTGTAATGCTGGTGATAGTATTAATTATTGCTGCCATCTGGTTTGTACGCTGGTTTAAACAGATCAAGAAAAAAAAAGCTGATCCTGGTATAGCATAAATCCTCTAAGTCACTGTTTTATAAATCTAAAACTAAATAGTAAGTTCATGTGAAAGGACTAAAAAAACTCTAAAAAGTGATTGATTTTTATTCATTAAAGGCATAATTTTAGTATGGGATTAATAAATACATACTTTTATTATGGTTTTAATCCCTACCTTTATAAAAAAGAATATGGGGAGTTTGCATGGATATGATCAAGTTTGTGATTGATGAGCATACGACAGACAATGGTGCACATCTGATCCATAATTCAACGATGGGGTGTGAAGACTTGCCTGATCCTAATGCTCAGATTCTGATTGGTTATTTTGCCAATTATGAACTGGCGTATAAGCGTGCGCGCATGAACTGGCCTAGAGAGAAAGTGACCGGTTGTGAAAAATGCTGCAAGGCATAACTCATGAATCAATCAGTAATTAAAAATGAATATGATGTTGAGATTTTTGACCCTGCCATTGTGTAGGGTCATTTTGTTTCAGCTTTTATCTTTCTATGTTAAAAATAATAAGCAACATGTGCCTATACATATGAGATCAGGAAAATGGAAATAGCAAAACTTGCAGTTTTTTTCAGTACAACCATATTGATCTCGAATGCAGCCGTAGCGCAACAAGCTTTAAAGCCCCAACAGCGCCAGTCACAACAAGATCAAAAAACTTTTCAAGCCTATGTCCCTAAAAACTATTCTTTCTTTGAAGTAGTAAAAGGTGACTTGAATAAAGATGGTGTGCCAGATGCTGTACTGATTGTCAAAGCTACAGATCCTAAAGCTTTAGTTAAAGATGAATATCGTGGAACCTTAGACCGGAACCGCCGAGGTATCATTGTTCTTTTGGGGCAAAAGGACAAGAACACTTATAAACAGTTTCTGCAAAACCTGAACTGTTTCAGCTCGGATCAGGAAGATGGTGGGGTGTATTATCCACCTGAACTGGTGCCTGAAATTAACAAAGGACTACTGCAGCTTACGTATCAGCATGGACGTTATGGCTATTGGAGCTATAAATTCCGTCTTCAGAATCAGGATATGCGACTGATTGGCTATGACCAGTTTTCTCATCATGGTCCTTTACTTGAGTCGAAAACCAGCTTTAATCTGCTGACTGGCAAAAAAATCTATAGTAAAAACCTAATCACGGATCCGGAGCGCAAACCAAAATATAAAGAAACGCACTCAGTGCATAAAAAGTCACCTATTTATTTATCCAAAATTAAAGACTTTGATCAACTCACATTTTAAATATCTAACTGCCTGAAATTGGCGCACATTTTGCAATTTATTTAATACGAGGATGCAAAGCTTCATTTAATCATAAAGCTTTGACTTAATTTAGTGCGCTTTTATGCACGATAAAGAGGGCAATTGAGTATGGATATGACCAACCACGTTTCTGAATCCCCGAAACTACCGCTTTCTGCACATGCCTGTGCGGCCTGGTCGCTCATATTTGTGCCTTTTTGTGGGGTAATTGGGCTGATCTATTTTGCGCTGGCTTATCTGATCAATCTGAAAGTACTGACATCTGAATTAAGCAAAATGAATAAAGTACTGGCAATTATCATGTCCGGGATGTGTGCCATGAGTGGCTGGTGGTTTACTGCACAATGGTTGCAGGGAACTTTTTAAAGTGAAAAAAAGGAGAAAAGGGGTAAATAAAATTCCAATAAAGCTCATTTTTTTAAAATAAAACGTCATAAAAATGAACCAATGAGATTTATTTCTCTGAATTGTCTTTTAAATCGGAATAATTTTTCAAAAATTAGAAAAATGATAAAAACATAGGAAATTAATTCCGTGTGCTCAAGGCTAATATATGTCTCAAGGGTGTGACGGGATCGGAAAGAGTAGCATGCTGTGAGCGGCGCAAAACGCGAGAGCAGTACTTACCCAAAAGGTCTTGATCCGGCTTAGGACGCTATGAACCAGAAGTTTGTAGGCTATAAGATCAATTCTTACAAAGATTGATAGTTGAAGTAAACCATCGCGAGTTTTCCCAACACCCTAAAAAATTCTCCAGTAAAACCCATTAGAAAATATAAAAATAACTCTTCTATTCAAATCTCCTTAACAGTGTTATATCCGCCATTTCTTTTTATTCAGTCAATTTATGCTAGTCTGGAAATTGAACCGTATCCTTTAGGGGAATCACGATGGAGCTTGATTTCTGGCGGCAATTTTTACTGTATGCATTGTTCGTTAATTACAGCATATTAATATTCTGGTTCCTGATCATTGTCTTTGCCCATGATTGGGTCAAACAGTTGCATGGAAAATGGTTCCAGCTATCAGACTCAACCTTTGATGCCATTCATTATGCGGGTATGGCACTCTATAAGATTGGTATTTTTCTATTTAATCTAGTGCCTTTATTGGCTTTATATCTGATGTAAATATAGAGAGAAATAATAGATTTGAATCTTTTATTAACGTGACTTTAACCTGTGGTCGAATAGTAATCTCAAAGACCCAGTTCAACTTATTAAAATTATCCAACTAAAAACAACAACATCGCTAAAAGGAGTTCAGGCAAATGAATCAGTTTAAACCCGCCCTGATTTTAGGTGCACTCATCGGCTTAGGAATGATTATAGCGGGATGGATTCTGGGGAATAGTGCCGTCAAGATCAAACAGTATGAACGAATTGTTTCGGTCAAAGGCCTGTCTGAACGTGAAGTTAGGGCAAATGTCGCGGTCTGGCCGATTCGTTTTAGTTCAGCCAGTCAGGATTTATCTCAGCTTTATGACGTGATGGAACTACAAACCCAGCAAATCCAGACTTTCCTGAAAGGTGAAGGCTTTAAAGCCGAAGAAATTACCACGGGAGCACCCGTCACCACAGATAAATATGCACAGCAGTATGGCGGTGATGCCAATGTTGCCCTGCGTTATACCGCACATCAAACCATTACCGTATATACCCATAATATTGATGCAGTACGGGCAGCACAAACCCGTTTAGCAGAACTGGGTAAAAAGGGCATTGCCTTTGGTGGCGATGATTCTGGACAACGAACTGAGTATCTATTTACTGGCCTGAATGACATTAAACCAGCGATGATTGAACAGGCCACACAAAATGCTCGGAGCGTGGCAGAAAAATTTGCAGCTGATTCGCAAAGCCGTCTGGGAAAAATCAAAACTGCTAATCAGGGGCTGTTCAGTATTGAAGATCGCGACAGTAATACACCCTATCTTAAAAAAGTTCGTGTCGTATCTACAGTCGATTACTATCTGGCAGATTAAATTGACCGGAAGCAATTCAGCAGTACGATCTGAGCAGCTTGAACCCGGCTGGCCAAGTCACAAACTGCGTATAATCTCCTTAAATCAACTTCCTGTAAACGTTCAGATTGACACACTGGATTGACATTGTTATTTTGCGCATCTTTCTCCCCATGCAATTGCGCCATGCCACTAAACGATAACTTTGTTTACTGCCCACCTCAAGATCCACTCAAAATTCTCTATGAAGATGATGATCTGGTGGTGATTGAAAAGCCGGCAGGGTTGTTGTCGGTGCCGGGTCGTCTGCCAGAGCATCATGACAGCGCGTATTTACGTGTGCGCGAGCAATTTCCGGAAGCACGAATTACCCATCGCCTGGATATGGCTACTTCCGGAATTCTGATGTTTGCCAAGCATCGTGATGCAGAAGTAGCAGTCAGTAAAATGTTTCAGGCGCGTACGGTGAATAAGCATTACATCGCTTTGGTACAAGGCAAACTGGTAGGGGAGGGCGAAGTCAATGCCCCACTCATCACTGACTGGGAAAACCGGCCATGTCAGATGGTACATACGGAACTGGGCAAGCCCTCTAAAACCCTGTATCAAATGTTGGATTACGATGTGGCACAAGATATTAGCCGTGTCTTATTAACGCCGATTACCGGGCGTTCGCATCAACTGCGTGTGCATATGATGCATATTGGTCATCCAATTACTGGCGATAAAATCTATCACCCTGAACCACTGCGCAGTCCGCTGCAACGTATGGCCCTGCATGCCAGTTATCTTGCATTTACCCAGCCCTTAAGTGATAAACCGGTAGAAATTCACGGTAGTGTGCCTTTTTAATATTTTCTAGTTTCGACTCCATGTTTTATTAAATAATATTTGAATTTCTGGAATGAATGCAGAACACTTTACTCATCTATTGCGTTGTATAAAGTGTGAGAAAATATTTCATATTTTTTCTTTAATTCTCCAAATTTACTTATTTTTTGATCTAAAAAGCATTAGTTTAAATATAGTTATGTGCTTTGTTGAACTATGTAAATTTATAAGTTTACCTATCTTAATACTGTCTCATGAAGAAAATTAAATTTTTAAAAAGATCAAAATTTGGTAAATTTAAATCTATGTTATCAAACAATATTATATTTTAATTTTGATAAAAATTAAGAAATATAATATTATTTCATTAAATTCAATAACTTACTGTCTATCTTATAAGTTAATTCATACTTAAAGCTTTAATATTTTTATTCTGGCAAGATTTCAAGAGATAAAACAGTAAAATTCAACAAAAATATCAATATTATTAAATATTTATACCTAATTCTAGTGATAGGATTTTTGAGAAAATCAGTGCAAACTAAGAATCTTTCATAAGTTCTTTGATTTGATTTAAAGCATTTTTCTTATTGTATTTTTTTAATTAGGGCACGGACGATGTCAAGTATTATTTTATTCGTTCTGGTGGGGATACTATCTGGCGTACTTGCAGTCACACTAAACAAATTAAAATCCCTGCGTGGAAACCTCGATGTTTTACAAAACAATCTGGATCATGCACGTCATAAACTGACAGATTATGAACAACAGGTAGAAGATAGTGAGTACGAGTTGTCTCAGCTACGCGTGCAGATCAGTAGTTTACGCACGACTTTAGAAAAATATAAGAAATACCAAGAGATCTGCGAAATTGAACAATATGTCATTAACCGTACCTTACAGGCTGAAAATTTTGTAGAAATGACCAAGGTTGATGCTTCAATCATGGTGGATGACATTAAAGGCTATATCGAACGGGTGAAAGCATTTATAGAGGATTATCAGACCAAGGCAATTCAAAAGGTGGATCAGCAGGCACGGGAAAAACTGCAACGTTATTATAAACAGGCACAAGAAGAATATCGCTTGCAGGATGTGGTTACTGCCTTAGAGCATAAAATTCATGGTTATCAGTATGGATTCTCGCTAGCAGCTAAAGATGTTTTGACTGAATTAATAGAGGGTTATCAGGAGCAAGATACTGCAAGACATTTACAGGATATTCGTGAGCAAATTGAGCAGGCGATTCGAGACAAAAAAGTTGCGCAATGCAACTATGTCGATGAAGATCGCCGTAATACCACCATGGATATGATCAGTCTGGCCTTTAACAGCCGTGCCGACCTGTATCTGTCTCGTTTAACTGCAGATAATCTGGGACAGATGCTACAGGCGCTGCAAGATGATTTTTATTTAATTAATCATAAAGGGCAGGATTTAAGTCAGGCTCGCATTCAGCAATCGTATCTGGATTTACGTTTGCAAGAGCTCAAGTTTGCAGCCTTACTTCTGGAATTAAAGAAAACACCAGGAAAAGTTCTTCACCTGGCTTAAGCCGCTTAGTCAAAAAAATTAGGCGTAAAATGAGGATGAAAATATCTCCAAAATAAGCAGTCAAAAGTATCTCTACTAGTTAAAAGTTAAAGAGATACTTTAAAAATAAAACTTCGATTTGATATATAAAATCAGTCATTTAAAAACTGTAAAAAATGTTATTTTTCCTATCGTATCCTGTATAAAAATCAGCTAATCTAATTTGTATAATAAAACGGCAGCATAATAAGGACAGCCCTATGTCACGTGATTATCAGCAGTTCCCGGATGATGAAAATGGTAATGTACTCTGGCAGATGTTTCAGGATGGCGATGATCTGACTGAAGCACATGAAATTGAATTTTCGATTGCATTTAATGAAGAATCTCAGGCTGATCGCTGTGCTTTGCATCTATTAAAAGAAGAACAGAAAATCAGCCTGTTTCAGGATGAAGAAAGCGATACACTCGAGTGGGTGATCACGATTTTCGTTTATATGGAACCGAGCTACGAAGATATTGTTGATCTGGAGCAATGGTTTACCAAAATCGCGAGTGAATTTGGTGGCGTTTATGATGGTTGGGGCTGTATGGCTTATGTATATGACGACATCGACGATGATGATACGCCTTTGACCAGTTAAAGCTAAACAAAATTTTTATAACACAGAATGAAGAGTATAAGCCCAGCCCGTCTGGGCTTTTTCTTCTGGTGAATCAACAGTTTATTAATGAATAATTCAAACTGATATTATTTAAAACGAATAGAGGAATTGTAGAAATTAAATCCATATAAAATATAAGGTATAAAATGCTATAATGATTTTTTAATTTATTCATTTCTTATTTTTATTTTTATTTTTGAGGTTCTTATGAGTCTACCCCATTGTCCAAAATGCCAGTCTGAATACACCTACGAAGATGGGGATTTACTGATTTGTCCTGAATGTTCGCATGAATGGAAAGAGGGTGAAGATACAGAAGAGCAGCTAATCATTAAGGATGCCAATGGTAATGTTCTTGCTGATGGTGATAGTGTAACAGTGATCAAAGACCTGAAAATTAAAGGTTCCTCATCTGTGGTGAAAGTTGGAACTAAAGTAAAAAGTATTCGCCTGTTGCCAGATGCAGCAGATGGTCATGATATTGACTGTAAAATTGAGGGTATTGGCGCAATGAAGCTCAAGTCTGAATATGTGAAAAAAGCATAATCCAGTCCTGATCTGTTTTAATCTATTAAAGTTTGAACCAGAATGGCGGTTTAAAAAATAGGCCGTCATCACCTGCCTTGGCTTACATTTTATTTCAGACGGGGCATAATCAAGAAAAAATACTGAGTAAATAAAACCTCATGCCTCATCTTCATATTGAATATTCAGATAATATCCAGAATCTGGAGGTCAAGCCGATGCTGCTTAAGATTCACCAGGCCTTATATACTGCAAATTATATTCAGGATCCGAATGATTTAAAAAGCCGGGCAATTTGTCAGCAGAATTATGTGATTGGACTGGATTTGAATACCACTCAGGCCTATGTACATGCAAAAGTATCCTTATTGTCGGGGCGTAGTCCTGAATTGAAACAGGCAATTTCCCAGTGTGTCTTAGCAGTGCTACGACAGCATGTACCAGCCCAGCAGGGTTTGACAATACAGCTCTGTGTAGAAATCATAGAAATGCCAAAGGACTGTTATAGTAAAGCCTTTATTTAACTTTAGTTTAACAATACTTGTATGTTGTTGAAATTATAAGTATTATTTTTCGGGATTGTTATGTTGTGACACAACTAAAATCTAGCAAACAGTGAAAAATAACTTAAATAAGCTTAAATTAACTGGGTTCCTTCTTAAGTTTGATGGAAGTTGTTTAGCTAACAATAAAATGATCTTTAAAAAATGAACTTTATGGGGCTTTTAATATATTTGATGATCTTAACTAGTTAAGGTTTTTTTGCTGTAATTCTAAAAAAATCTATGTCCTTCTGTAGGGGCAGATTGCAGTGATTATTTGACCATTTAAAAAATATAAGAGAATAGAGATGAAAATATTCGGGGACGCATCTTTAGGTAGAGAAATAGTTGATTTATTACATGAATGGGATAGTGCAATAACAGGCTTGGATATTCAGAATGTGCTTAAGTTGTGTGTATCAGATGTCAGGTTTTTTGATTTAAGTACAGAAGTTCATGGTCTGGAAGCTTATGAACAGAAATGGAATCTTTACAAGCCTTATATGCTGCATGGAGTGACCATACAGCGGCATGATGTGACAATCCACGTAGAGCCTCATTTAGCTTTCATTCATGGTTATGTCAAACTTACACCAGCAAGTGCTGAAAAAGTAAAATGGCTTCCATCCGTGAAATGGTGTCGTACTAGCTTATGTTTGAAAAAGGAAAAAGGGCAATGGAAAATGGTGCATCAGCATATTTCGGTACCGGTAGAGATTGAAACACATAGCATGAAAGTATTAGAGCTAACCATTTAAATCTATAATGACATTATTTATATGAATTCATTCGCTATTTAAGTTCTCTACTATAGGGCAATGTTCAGTTGAATTCCAATAAAAAAAAGAGCCTGAATGATTTAGGCTCTTTTTATTTGCAGAATGAGTATTAACCAAAGCGTTTTGGAATTTTCTGTCCATTAGGTATAGGGGTTTCAGCATTTTTTAATACACCGAATAACCAGGTTTCAGCATGCTGCACGGCGGTCTTGAGCTGATCGCCTAATGCTAAACGACCGGCAATGAAACTGGCCAGTGAACAGCCTGAACCATGATATTCACCCTCCAGACGAGCACAACGGGTCTGGTTCACCAGTTCACCCTGAATATATAAACTGTTCTGGATATAATCAGGAGTATCTTCATGACCACCTTTAACCAGTATAGCTTTGGCACCCATGGCAAACAGTTTTTGTGTCGCAAGTTCCAGATCCTGCTCACCTGTCAGTGCACGCAATTCCACTGTGTTCGGTGTAATAATAGTTGCATGAGGGATCAATTGGGTAAAAGCCTTGACCAAGGTTGCCTGATCTCCCAATGAGCCACCACTGTTCGCGACAAGTACCGGATCAAGCACATAAAAATATTCAGGATGCTCAGCAAGAAACTCGGCTAGGGCTGCAATATTGTCAGTAGTACCAAGCATGCCGGATTTGACACCACAGATGGGCAAGTCACCGACTACCGCATGAGCTTGTGCAAGCAATAGGCTTTTTGATGTTGCTTCAAAACCAAATACCTGTTGAGAGTTCTGAATGGTAAGGGCGGTACAGGCTATCGCAGCATGAGCCCCGCTTTGGCCAATAGCTTCAATATCAGCCTGGAGACCTGCTCCACCTGAAGGATCCAAACCTGAAAAGCATAGTACGGTAGGGCGCAAAACGATGTCCTTAAACTCTAGATTTGCGTTAGTATAGGCAAAATTTCATGAACACTCGATACCCATTTGTATCGAAGTAACCGGAGGACTGTGGTGATTCAGAATATCCTGATTGATCTGGATGGAACCTTAACTGATCCTAAAGTAGGGATTACCACTTCAGCACGTTATGGTTTGGAAAAAATTGGCCATCCTATTAGTCCCGATACCAATATTGACTGGATTATTGGACCACCGCTTAAAGCCTCACTCGCTAAAATTCTGAACGTTGCAAGCAATCACGTGCTGGCAGAGCAGGCACTAGAAGCCTATCGGGAACGTTTTGCAGTCACCGGACTATATGAAAATAAAGTCTTCTCGGAAGTAGCTGAAACTTTAGCCGAACTCAAACGCCGTGGCTATCAACTATTTCTTGCGACTGCTAAACCCACTGTTTATGCACGACAGATTCTTGAACACTTTAAGCTAGATCAATATTTTGAAGGCATTTATGGCAGTGAGCTAAATGGTGATCGTACCAACAAAGGTGACCTGATCGAATACCTCTTGCAGCAAGAGCAGTTAGATCCAGCTACTTGTATTATGGTTGGAGATCGTGAGCATGACATTTTTGGTGCTAGACGTAATGGGATAGAAACTATTGCAGTCACCTATGGCTATGGTTCACCAGAAGAATTTGCTCAAGCTGAGCCCAAATTTCAGATTCAACGCTTTAATGAAGTTTTTGATTGTCTAGGTAAATAATTTTTATATTTTAAAATTCTACGCTTTGTATATTTAAAATAATCTCGATTTATATTTCATGATTCGAGATTATTTTCTAGTTATTTAATTAACATATTTATATAAAGAGTAAATTAAATTATCAACTTATTATATTAAATTTAAGCTATTAAATAGTGGATTAATAACCTGGTTATAAATTTGTAATTCATGTGTTAAATCAAGTAACTTATTTGTTGTTAAGTGTAATTAATTTACAAATATACAATTAACTAGATATAAAAGCTTATAATTTAATATAAATCATTGAAATACATAATAATAAAATTAATATAAATTTTCTAATATAATTCATCAATAAATTGTATATAAATATAAATCAATAGCTTAAATCATATTAATTAATAAAATTAAACTTCAATTTAAAATTACTACATAATAATAATAAAATCTTACTTATTTTATGGTTTTAACTTGGATTTACTCCTGCTATGAAGAGCTGGTTGGGAATTATACACGGCACGACTCATCATAAGAATATTCAGGAGTTTCTCTCATGGCTAGCATTGATATATTGGCTAAGAATAATGGACAAATTATTCAAAGTTTAAATGCCGATTCGGTTATATTAAATCAAAATTCCGTAGTTAAAATTGGCGTCAAAATAGACGATGTTGCCAATATTTTAAGAGAAGGAAATGCGGCAGTTATCACACTTAAAAATGGTGAAAAAATTGTTGTAGAAAATTATTTTGACCCCGCGGTGAATGAAAGTTTACTTGTTTTTGAAGGGAATAATGGCGAGCTGTACTGGGCAGAATTTACCGACAGTTCAGGTCAATTACTAGTTAAATACAATCCGATCACTGAGGAGGCTCTCCTTGGAGGAGGGGCAACTGACTTACTACCTTGGATTGGTGGAGCATTAGCTGTTGGGGGAATTGCAGCTGCGGTAGGTGGATCGGGTGGGTCAAGTAATTCAAAAGATTCTACCCCAATAAATCCAGTGGATAATGCTGAAAGGCTAGTATCTCAAGCTGAAACAACCTATCAGAATGCATTAGAAATACTAGAACAAGCACAACAAGATGGCCTGATTACCCCTGAAGAACAACAAGCAGTTCAGGATGCGATTAATACAGCGGAAGAAGCAAAACAAGTTGCCCAAGATGCAGTAAATACTCTACCAGCTGGTACTGATAAAGAAGGTCTACAAGATCGCCTGGATGACCTTGTCGATATCGTAGTTCCACCGGTGAATGATGCCAATGAAAATGGCATTGATGATGGAGATACGGCAGCAGAAGCAGCAGCTGAATTAGTTAAGGATGCAGAGGATCTACAGCTTGCTGCAGAAGATTTGTTAGAAGAACTGCAAGCAGATGGTTTAATCACACCAGATGA